>NZ_BAACAN010000022.1:0-50890 GCF_054687055.1 Segatella asaccharophila
TTCCGCTGACTGTTGCCACTATCTCCTTCTTGTGGACATCAAGCCCACAGCCGCGGGAGACCACTTCTGAAAAGGAGACTTCTTGCTTCTGATTCGCCATATCTAAAGGATTAAAGGATTTATACTGGGGCAAAGATACAAAAAATCCCTTTTCATTCCCTTTGGCGAAAGACAATCATGTACGTTTCATATAGTAAATATAATACTTGTTCATTTCCTAATCCACTTATTCAACAAGGAACACTTTTTCTCAGCCCTCAAAACAAGATGATACAAGAGATGTTTCCTAAGGAACAAACGGCATTAGTGGTTAATGCTATAGATTATAGAAGTTTAAGCCGTGGATTTTCCACGGCTGTTCAGGATGTAACCATGTCGGATGCTGATGTGGTTAATGCTGCTATTCGTATTTTGCAAGATCAGCATCCGGTATTTATGAGAATCCATCTCCAAGCTCCTGGTACACGAGGGTTTGAAATATCTCAAAGTACTCCCGATAAACTCTATTATAGAAATATTTTCGGCAAAGGTTCACCTTATGTAATGGCTATTGAAAATGCTGATAAATTGTTAGGAAAGTTTGTCTCTTTTCTTAAAAAGAAAAAATTATTTAACAGCACCGTTTTGGTAATTACAGGAGATCATGGAGAAAATAAAACTGGATGGCATTCTTTGTACAATGAGGAATGTTGGCGTACGCCATTGCTTTTTGTAGGAGCAAATATTGCACAAGGTAGAAATTTGACTTATTTTGAGCAGACGGATATTGCTCCTACCATTGTTGGGCTTTTAGGAAAAGATGGGCCTAACCATGATGGAGCGAGTGGAAAATTTGTGAAAGAAATTCTTAAGGACCATGATGCTTCTGATTATCATCCAGATATGTATTTGAAAAGACTTGATGAACAAATTAAAGATTTTAATTTTCTTCGTGCCGAGTTAATTACATTGGGGAAACATGATGACTCTTTTATTAATGTTGCAGCTTTATTGGAAAATGGTAATTTTGGTGAACCTTTTTACAGTCAAGATCGCATTCTCGATTGGTATAAAGCCGGGACAGTACAGCATTTGCTGGAAGTTAACCAGAAAGTGTTGGACAGGATAAAGGATATTATGGCTGAAAAGAAAGTAGCAAGGTGATGCATAGAATCATATTTTAGTAGTTAAAAAATGGAGGGAATAACAATGAAGCAGAAGAAGCTGATTAGAGAGAAAACAGTTCATAGTTATTTGCTAATAGGTGGATTATTGATAAGCTATTTGTTATTCCTTCCTGTTATTATTAAGGCAGCAGGTTCAATGAAGAAACGTTCTTCGTTTTTTACAGAAGTAAAAGTTCGTAATGCTGCTGTAAATATCCAAAAATATACATGGGCAAGAAAAGAGAAAGATGAGGCTGTCGCTTGTGCTGAGAGGTGGCTTGCTGATTTTAATGGTGATTATGCCCGGATATGGGATATGATGCCTTCTCAGGAAATTCCACGCTCTTTTGCCGTTAATTCTATTGAAGGTTGTTTGGTCTGTGGCACAGCGATCAATAAATATGGAAACTATTCTTATCTTTATGATAAACATAAAATAGACTGGAAACTGACATGCCCGAATTGTCACCTCACCTTTCCCACTAATGATTTTAAATCTTATTACGAAGGCGGATTGGACAGTGATGGGAGATTTAATCCGGAAAAAGCCCGCAGGCATAATGATGCTTTATTGCGAAAGGGTGAAAAGGGGAATCTGGTTAATATTTATGCTGTGAAAGGGCTGACAGCAGACCAATTGAAGGATCTTAAGGCCGCAGGAGCATCAGACTCCATCATTCATAGAATTACTAATGATTTGAATTGGGGCGTAGATGACGGAATGGGGTATCATTTTAATCCTTCGGATAAGGAAAAGTATGGGGATCCCTATACTTATGTGGCTTATTATGCACATTGGGTAATTTGGTATTGGCGTGTGATGCCGATGCTTGATGATTTGTCACGGGCATATATGTTTACTCGGTATTCGACCGATCCGAAAGAACGTGACAGGGCTCAGACGTATGCAGATGCAGCTATTGTGATGCTGGATAGGATTGCTGATTTGTATCCCGAAATGTATGTCTATTTCTTTCCGCGTAATGGGTATTATGGGTTTCCAAATTGTGGGTACCGGTGGTATACGCATCCTGAGACCGGTAGAGTAATTGGCAGTGTCTGGGAGAATACTTTCATTAAGAGTGTGATGTTTGCATATGATGCGGTTTTCCCCGGTATAGATCATCTATCATTAAAGGCAAAGGAAGTACTTGTGCAAAAATCGGGTAATTCTCAAAAAGGTGATTCTACACAAATAAAAATTAATTTTGAGAATCGAATATTGCGTCAAGTTGCAAAGGCCTATTATGATTGTGATCTAAATGGGAATCCTGGAATGGAACAATCAACTTTAGCGTTGGCTGCGGTTATTATGGACCATAATCCAGAAACTCTTCATTGGTTGAATACCTTATTTGAAAACGAAAAAACTTTTTGGGAAACCAAGGGCACTCGTGAAGGAGGTGGTGTACTACTTTACTTGGTGGATCGGCTAAGTCGTGATGGGCAGGGGGATGAGGTATCCATAGGATATAATGCCGGTTGGTTATCTAACTGGCTCGTTGTAGCTAGAGTATTGGACGGGTATCATATACCTGATGGGGGGAAACTGAACGGAGATATTGATCCGGATCTGTATCATAATCCTCGTTTTAGTAAGTTGTTTCTTTCAAATATTCATCTTTTGTTGACGGATTCTTTTGTTCCTCATATAGGAGATACTTCTCATACAGGAAATCCGAGTTTTGCCGGGAATCCGGAATATTTTATTATTGATCCGGATAATTTAGTGTTGGGATATAGTAAATATAAAACGAAAGAATTAGCTCAGGCGGTTTATTTTATTAACAAAGAAAACATACTTAATGTACACACTGATATTTTTACGAAAGATCCGGAACGGATTCAGAAGGAAATCAAGCATGTGATTAAAAAAAATGGTAGACTTCATCTTACCTCTCATAATTATACCGCATATGGATTGGGTATTCTTCGTGATGGCAAGTCGAAAAATAAAGTAATGCCTTATTCTTCTCAACGTGCTTTTGCTATGTTTTATGGAGCGCGAAACGGAACACATCATCATGCGGATCCTTTGGGCATTGGATATATTGCATATAATTTGGATTTAATGCCTGATTTTGGTTATCCAAATACGATGAAGGGTTGGGATGAAAATAATGAAGAAATGCAGTGGGATAAATCAACTGCAGCGCATAACACGGTCAGTTTTGATGATTTTGGATATAGAGGGCATCTTTTAGGCTATGGTAAACCACTCCACTTTGATAATTCAGGAATAGTTCAAGTAATGCATGTTAGTACAAATGATGTAGAGCATAATGATTTAAGATGTGCTAAAACTTATGAACGCACATCTTCTTTGATTCGTATTAACAGCTTTGATTCTTATCTAGTAGACTTTTTTCATGTAATTAGCTCTCGTCCTTATACTTATAATTTTCATACGGCAGAAGTGGATGGTGAATCCACAAAATATAATAATCTGTTTTTTAGCTCTTCTGTTCCTGTTACTTATAACAAGAATACACTACGAAATGTCCGTACGGCAACTGTTAAACATAATGAGTTTAGTATTGATTGGAATATTTTAGATACATGGAATCAATATTCGAAGGGAGCAAGGTCGAAAACAGATGTACATGTGAAAATTACTGTTCCTTGGAATCATCATACTGCTGTTCGTGTTGGAGAGGCGGTCCCTCCTACTAATGATGGCAATAATCCAGTTTGGTTGCCCATATTGATGTTACCAGGCCAGGGACAGACTATTTTTGTGTCTGTCATTGAACCTTATATGGGGCATTCAAAAATTATATCAATTCAGTCGTTACCTGTTATGGAAGGGACAAGGGCAGCGGACTGTGCGGAAGTACAGGCTGTAAAGGTTCAATTAGTTAATGGACGTACCGATTATATTGTAAATGCTTTAGATAGAAACAAAACGTATCGGATAGCTGATAAATTTGATTTCAGAGGCTTTTTTGGCGTATATTCTGAAAATAGTAAAGGAAAAGTTGTAATGAAATATATAAATGATGGAACTATGATTGCTGGAATGAAAACACGGGATCGTATAACAGGAACGGTGATAGATGCTACGGATAAACTTTCAGATAAGAATGACATTATTATTAAGACAAATTGTTCTGTTGATCCAATGATTTTGAGGGGAAAGTATATTTATGTAAATAATGATGATGTTAAGGAAATATATCCGTTGATGAAATACAACGCAGTTTATCCTATACAGAATGCTGTAAGGCGTGAGGATGGTACAATCTTTTTAGATTTAGGGGATTGTTCAGTAGTACGTGGTTATAAGGATTTGGATGATTATAGTAAAGGATTTTCTCGTGATTTTAATTTAGGATCATCTTTTTATATACCATTGTCTTTTATAGAGAAAAAGTAATTTATATATTATATGAGAATGTTTAGATCATTATTCCTTTTTTTATCGTTTTTTATTTGTATTCCTCTTTTTTCTGCTTATAGCAATAAAAAGGGTAACGGGATCGTCAAATGCCGTTCTTCTTATTATACAGAAGAGCGGGTTCGTAACGCTGCAGAAAATATTCAAAAATATACCTGGGCAAGAAAAGAGAAAGATGAGGCTGTCGCTTGTGCTGAGAGGTGGCTTGCTGATTTTAATGGTGATTATGCCCGGATATGGGATATGATGCCTTCTCAGAAAATTCCACGCTCCTTTGCCGTTAATTCATTAAAGGGTTGTTTGGTCTGTGGCACAGCGATCAATAAATATGGAAACTATTCTTATCTTTATGATAAACATAAAATAGACTGGAAACTGACATGCCCGAATTGTCACCTCACCTTTCCCACTAATGATTTTAAATCTTATTACGAAGGCGGATTGGACAGTGATGGTAGATTTGATCCGGAAAAAGCCCGCAGGCATAATGATGCTTTATTGCGAAAGGGTGAAAGGGGGAATCTGGTTAATATGTATGCTGTGAAAGGGCTGACAGCAGACCAATTGAAGGATCTTAAGGCCGCAGGAGCATCAGACTCCATCATTCATAGAATTACTAATGATTTGAATTGGGGCGTAGATGACGGAATGGGGTATCATTTTGATCCTTCGGATAAGGAAAAGTATGGGGATCCCTATACTTATGTGGCTTATTATGCACATTGGGTAATTTGGTATTGGCGTGTGATGCCGATGCTTGATGATTTGCCACGGGCATATATGTTTACTCGGTATTCGACCGATCCGAAAGAACGTGACAGGGCTCAGACGTATGCAGATGCAGCTATTGTGATGCTGGATAGGATTGCTGATTTATATCCTGAAATGTATGTTTCTCCTTTTCCTCGTCATAATTATTTCGGGTTCCCAAACTGCGGCAATGTTTGGGGAACTTATTTGTCTTCTGGAAGAATAATAGGAAGTATATGGGAGAATACTTTCATTAAGAGTGTGATGTTTGCATACGATGCGGTCTTTCCTGGTATAAAAACATTGTCAGCTAATGCTAAAAGTGTTCTTGTTCGTAAATCCGGTCAAGTGAATAAAGGTAATTCTGAATGTATCAAAAACAATTTTGAAAATGGTGTGTTGCGTGAAGTCGCTAAAGCATTTCGGGATGGAAATCTACAGGGAAATCCGGGTATGCAACAATCTACTTTGGCATTAGCCGCAGTTGTTATAGATCATAATCCTGAAACGCAAAGATGGTTGGACATCGTATTTAAAAATGGGAATAGTGATTGGCATAGTAAAGGAGAACGGGATGGTGGAAGTACAATGCGGTATTTAGTTGATAGAATAAGTCGTGATGGCCAGGGGGATGAAGTTTCCTTGGGCTATAATGCTGGTTGGTTGGAGAATTGGATTGCGGTAGCTAGAATGTTGGATGGCTATCATATCCCGGATGGAGGAAAACTTAGTGGTAATATTGATCCGGATCTTTATCACAATCCCCGTTTCGAGAGATTATTTTATGTTAATCCCATTCTGTTGACAGATGATTTTACTCCTCATATTGGTGATACGGGTGCAACCGGTGATCCGGATCATTTTATTACGAATATCAATAATTTAATTCTTGGATATAGTAAATACAAGACGACAGAACTGGCTCAAAAAATATATTTATTAAAGAATAAGACTCTTGCTAATATTCACATGGATATTTTTACTAAAGATCCTGAGAATATTAAATCTGAAATTCAAAAAGAAATAAAGAATCATGGTGAGTTTTTGCAATCTTCTGAAAATCAGTCGGCTTATGGTTTAGCAATATTGCGTGACGGCCTGCCACCTGAGGACACACAGAAGACAACACAACGTACATTATGGATGTTTTATGGTACACGTAATGCAAGTCATAATCATGCTGATCCGCTAAATATTGGGTATATCGGGTATGATTTGGATTTGATGCCTGATTTTGGTTATCCGAATACGTTAGGTGGAGAGTTGAATCCAGAACAACAATGGGATAAGTCTACACCAGCCCATAATACTGTTAGCTTTGATGCCTTAGGTTATAGGGGACATATTGTCGGCTATGGGAAACCTCTTCATTATGATGCAACTAAAAGCATTCAGTTGATACACGCTACTTCTAATGAAGTTGAAAACAGCTATAAATTATATGCCAGGGACTATGAGCGAACAACAGCTTTGGTTAGAATCAATAATTCAGATTCTTATATAGTGGATTTCTTTCACATAAATAGCACATATCCGTATACTTATAATTTTCATACTGGAGAAATTGATCCTGCTTCGACTCTTTATCATAATATAACTTTTGATCCTGCTACTCCTGCCGTAACATATAATAAAAATACATTTCGTAATGTAAGGACAGCATTTGTCCACGATAAATTATTCAGTATTGATTGGAATCTTGTTGATACATGGAATCAATATAAGAGAGGTGTAAGGGCAAAGACAAGTATTCATCTGAAAATAACGATGCCTGGGTATAATAAGAAAATTCAGTTAGGAGAAGCTATTCCACCGACAAACAATGGTTCCAATCCTGCTTGGGTGCCTCTCTTAAGAGTCCCAGGTCATGGGATGACGACTTTTGTATCTGTAATTGAACCTTATGAATTAAATAGTAAGATTGCTTCTATAGAAATTCTACCTGTATGGAATGGCAAGGAGAAGGCTGATAGTACAGTTGTAAAGGCGGTACGGGTTAGATTGAAAAACGGCAGGACTGACTATCTTATCAATTCATTTGATCGAAATACTACTTATCGGATAGCAAATAAATTTAAATTTCGTGGATTTTTCTGTTTATATTCGGAGAACGAAAATGGGAGAGTGATTCGAAAGTACATCAATGATGGAACCTTATTGGATGATAAAACATATTCAGATAGGATAACCGGACGTATAGTTGATGCAACAAAAGAGTTGAGTGATACTAATTATATAATAATTCGGACAGATGAAAGAATTAATCCTAAAATTTTGAAGGGAAAATATATTTATGTTGATAATAGTGATATTTCCGATTCGAAAGGAGATGATGCGTTATTAAAATATAATGCCGTTTATCCTATTATATCAGCAGTTAAGCAATCAAAAAATATGTATAAGTTGAATTTAGGAAGTTGTTCCGTTATAAAAGGTTTTGCAGATTTGAATGATTATAATAAAGGTTATTTGCGGGACTTTAATATTGGTTCTGACTTTTATATTCCACTTTCTTTTTTGGAAGAATATAACAGGTAATATCAGTATAAAGATTTTAAAAAAGGAGGCTATGATGAAGAATTATTAAGGCGAAATTAATTTTTGTGAAATCATGTTGATAATGATGGAGATATGGCGGAAAATCACCGATGATTTTGTGCCTAAAATTTTACTTGGTTTCTTCTTAATAAATGAGTTTTATGTAATTATGAGAACATTAAATTAAGGTACAATGAAATTAAAAACAATATTCTTACTTTTGTTATTTTACATTTTTGCACTGCAAGGTATGCTGGCAAAAACGTCAAAGAGTAATATTAAATATGCCAATTCAGGGTCACAGCGTGTAATACTTGTCACCATTGATGGGTATCGTTGGCAAGAACTTTTTGGTGGGGCTGATAGTTTGTTGATTTTCAATCAAAAATATGTAAATGATCTTACACAATTTCGTAAATTGTTTTGGCGTACAACGGCAAAAGAACGTTGTATGGCCCTTATGCCTTTTACCTGGAATTTTATAGCCAAGCATGGTATACTAATAGGTGATCGTTATGTTGGCAGCAGGATGCAAGTATCAAACAAGATGCAGTTCTCTTATCCTGGTTATAGCGAAGATTTATGTGGGTATCCGGATGATGAAAGAATTACAAGCAATAATAAAATAGAGAATCCAAATATCAATGTCCTTGAAGTTGCTAATAATATGCCGGAATATCATGGCAAGGTCCTGGCTTTCGGAAGTTGGGATGTTTTTCCTTATATACTTAGTGAACAACGAAATCACCTTGAGGTAAATGCTGGATTTAGGCATAGTCTTTCTACTCATCCTACGGCAAGAGAAAAATTTCTTGATGAGTTAGAGGATGAGACACCAAGTCCATGGAGTGATGAACGTTTAGATGTTTTTACTTTTCAATATGCGCTTGAATCGATGAAATCACGTCATCCTAAATTTATATTTATTGGTTTAGGAGAGACTGATGATTTTGGACATGCGGGGAAATATGACCAATATCTTATGTCTGCCTATCGTGCCGACGATTTTATATGTCGTTTATGGAATTATGTGCAGCGGGACAGTTTTTATCGAAACAAAACAACTCTCATCATTACTTGTGATCATGGTCGTGGAGAGGGTTCGAATTGGCGTAGTCATGGATCTAATATACCAAATTCAGGAGAGACCTGGCTTATGGCTTTAGGTAAAAATATTCCGGCAAAAGGGGTCGTTACAGATCCAACTATTTATTATAATAAGCAAATTGCGCCGACCATTGCACGTATTCTTGGCGTTGATTTTCATCCTGATCATAATGATGTAGGGACGCCAATTAATTTCTAAATCAAGATAGTTGCTGCGTAAAATTAAGAAGAATATTATTATCACAGATACGGAGGATATATCTGATAATAATATTCTTTTAACTGATTTGATTCTAAAATATTTGATTTATGGGGATATTGCTGGTGAACGTTAATCTTTTTCGGGTGTGGAAAAGGAACCTTTCAGTTCATGCACCCATATCTCATATCCCTTTTCTGTAAGGTGAAGTCCGTCTACTGTCAGTTCTGGGCGCATGATATGTGAGTCGGAGAGCGTGAAAAGGGGGAAAAGGTTGAGAAAGGGAATATGCCGTTTATCTGCTCTCTGACGAATGAGGTGGTTGACCTGAACGATCGTGTCCGTCTTTCCCTCCAGCAGTTTCCACTGATGGAAATGCTCGTTGATTGGGAGAAGGCTCTGCAGAAAGAGTCTCGTGTCCGGACATTGAACAGAGATTTCCTCCACTATCCTGAAGATACCACTGGCAACTTCTTCCGGGTTGAGACCATGGGAAATGTCATTGATACCTGCAAGAAAGTATATAGCAGCTGGATGGAAGGGGAGTACCTGATGAAGACGGTCGTAAATGCCACTGGTATCATCACCGGCTATGCCTCGATTGATATAGGGGCCGGAGTCCGTCCCTAACAGACGCTTGTTCCAATTCCCTCCAAATTGAGTCTGGCTGTCTCCCAGCATTACAATGTCTGTAGGCTGTATGGGAGGTTCGCTGTCGAATTGCCGGGTCATCTCCTGATAGGTATCACAATATACCCGTTTTATTTTATCCTTCATTATCCTCTTTCCGATAAGCATCAATGGCTTTCTTCACGGATCCGTACATCAGCAGGATTCGCTTGGCATGGTCATAGTCCAGTCCTAATTCATCAATGATCATCCTTGTTCCGCGGTCGATGAGTTTCTGGTTGGTGAGTTGCATATTCACCATCCGGTTACCTTTGACACGCCCAAGTTTGATCATGACCGTAGTGGAGATCATATTCAGGATCATCTTTTGTCCTGTACCGGATTTCATGCGGGAGCTTCCAGTTACAAACTCCGGTCCGACGATCATTTCTATTGGGACATCGGCTTCTGCCTCCATGGGCGCGGAAGGATTACTGGTGATGCATCCCGTGAGGATACCGTGAGCGCGTGCCTCATGCAGTGCTCCGATAACGTATGGTGTCGTGCCGGAGGCCGCGATGCCGATAACGGTATCCTTTGTGTTGATGTGATGTTCCTGTAGCTCTTCCCATCCTCGTTGCGTATCATCTTCCGCATTTTCTACTGCATTGCGGAGTGCAAAATCTCCACCTGCGATGAGTCCGATGATATGAGTGGGAGGTACGCCGAACGTGGGTGGAATCTCGGAAGCATCCAGAACCCCTAATCTCCCGCTTGTACCAGCCCCCATATAGAAAATACGTCCACCTTTTTTCATACGTGGTACAATAAGGGAGACGAGTTTTTCTATTTGAGGAATCGCCTTTTCTACAACTGATGCGATTTTCTTATCTTCTGTGTTGATGTCCACAAGCAACTCATGAACAGATTTCTTATCCAAATTGTTATAGAGGGAGGACTCCTCTGAAATCTTTTGAAATGCCATAATTGATTATATTTTCCCAGTATGAAAGGCTATCAGGCCTTCCATTGGGGCTTGAATGATGTGTCCTAAGGTCATGCCTTCTTTTTCAAGAGCTCTTTTGAGGGGAGCTTGGAAGTAATAAGCAATAGATCCGTTAAATCCGATCGGAAGCCGGTTCCAGCCTTCATACTGCTCGACATTGCGTACCAGGAAACTCTTGAACTGATCCTCGACGAGTTGGCTGATGGCTGGTACCTCAAGATTTTCCTTCAAAAAAGGTACAAAGCCGGCAAGGAAGCGGTTTGGAAATGTTTTCCTGTAAACTCTATCTATTATTTCTGCACCGGACAAGTGAAATTCTTGATCAAACCGGTGTATGATAGGTTCCGGCAATTGATTTTTGAGCACGTCTCCGATGAGTGTCTTCCCCAGCACTGCACCACTACCCTCGTCGCCGAGGATGAATCCTAATGGAGAAACATTCTTTGTAATACTTTCCCCATCGTAAGCACAGGAGTTGCTGCCTGTACCTAAAATACAGGCGATACCGGCCTTGTGTCCACAGAGACTGCGTGCTGCTGCCAGCATATCGGTAGCCACTTCACAGGTATCCGTTATCTGCAGATATTTCCTCAGGCCATTTTCCAGGATATATGTCTTTTCCGCTGTACAACCTGCACCATAGAAATACACATTGCTGATGGCCGTCTCCGGGAGTTGGGGGATCAGTGAAGCATGGATCTCCTTTGCTATCTCATCTTCCGTCTGGAAAAACGGATTTATTCCTTTTGTCTTGATTTTCTTAATGACTTGGTGTTCATCTACTACACACCAGTCTGTCTTAGTGGAACCACTGTCAGCTATTAGTATCATAATTTTATGTATATTTTTTTCTTGAACAGAATATAGCCTACACACCAGTTGAGGCAGACATAAAGGATTGCCCAGACCAGTGATGCAGCCTTCATCCCCAGGACGGGCAGAAGGACATGAGTATAGGCGATTACCCGGATGGATGAGCCTCCGAACAGAATGATCCCGAATGGGATGAGCAGTAAATCAGAAAGGACGAAGAGGGCCAGCGGGTTCACTCCGAACACATGGAAGAAGTTGGTCAGGGCATCCTGGTGTTTCTTCTTGTCAATGAGCCATGTGAGCAGGGCCAGGATGGTGGAGGCCAGTCCGCAGCTTACCATTGAGAAAGTGGGAGTCCATAATTTCTTGCTGATAGGGCAGGCGTAGGCTAGCAGGAATCCTGCAAACGTAAGCAGGGCTCCGATGATGAAAAGGCGTTCTATTTTATCATTCAGATTGCTTAGTTTCATAATGCTTTCCCCCACGCAAAAGCCGATGAGCACATGTGCCAAAGCGGGGAATGTACTCAGGATACCTTCAGGGTCTGGACTTTCCGGTTTGAAGACATGTCCTGCTCCCAGGATATAGTTGTCTACGATGGCCAGAATATTGGTGTTGTCGTGGGCATATCCGTTACAGCATTCCAGGAGGATATAATAGCCGATGAATATTCCTGCGATGATCCATGGAATGAATTTATGCCTGACTGATAGGGCGATGACTGCTGCCAGTCCATAGCAGATGCCCAGTCGTGGCAGGACGCCCAGGATGCGTAACTGACCAAACGTGTTGGCGGAAACAGAGAGGCGTTGTGCAAATGATAATTGGGCATTAATGGGATTTTCCATCCCTCTGAAAAACATGACGAGCCAAGTGATGGCCAGGCCGATGAACCAAAGCAGCAGGGCTCTTTTAAGAATCTTCCGTGCACACTTCCAGGACCATTTAAACTCGAATTTGCGGAGAGACAGATAAGTAGTGATCCCCATGATGAACATGAAGAAAGGAAACACTAAGTCTGTCGGGGTCAGTCCCAGCCATACAGCATGCTGCAAGGGGGCATAGGTCTGAGGGCCGCCCGGATTGTTGACGAGGATCATTCCTGCGATGGTCATTCCCCGTAATATATCCAGAGCCAGAATTCTCTGATTTGATTTTACAGTAGTTTTTTCCATGACATTATTTATATAAATAGTATTTCTTTGCGATTTTCCTGAATGCTTTCACATCTTTATCCCAATAGGGTCTTGCGTCCGACCATAAATGATGTTCCATCAACAGGCGTCGGATCTGCTTGGAGCCGCACACTTTATCGATCATGTCCAGGCGGTCTTTGTTGTCGCTTGCCAGGATGTCATGATCTGGATAGAGTTTATAGAGTTCTTGTATGACATAGAATTGAATATCGCACAGGTTAGCTTTCTTATAGTTTGTGAAATAGACCTGTACCCCTTGTAGTTCCGTACCCTTTCCCGGACCGTAGAACGGGGTGTAGAAGATGGGGCGGAACAGTACACCGGGGAGATGCAGGCCGTTCATGTCATCTGCAAACTGATCCGCCTTAATCCACGATGCTCCGAAGAGGCGAAAGGGGAGGGTGTACCCTACGCCGATGGAGATGTTGTCGAGCTCACCGATAATTCCCGAGACAGCATAGAAAGGTGCTGTTTCTGACTCCGGTATATGTGGTGACGCAGGTACCCATTGCAGGCCTGTATCCCTGTAAGTCATGCGGCGTTTCCACTTTTTCATCTTGATGACCGTCAGGTCACATTTCCCTCCAAGCCTGTTCTCCCCATTGAGGAATAGGGCTAATTCTCCCGGCGTAAGTCCGTAGAGGTATGGAATCTTCAGTTGGCTGACGAAGGAGATGCAGTCGTCCTCAACGATGTTTCCTTCAATCTTCTCTCCTCCTAATGGGTTTGGGCGGTCAAGGACAACCACTTTGATATGGTTCTGCACTGCAGCTTTCAGTATGTTGTCCAGGGTACTGATGTAGGTGAATGATCGGCAGCCGATGTCCTGGATGTCATATACCAGTACATCTATGCCTTTCAGCATCTCAGGGGAGGGCATACGATGCTTCCCAAAGAGGGAATATACCGGCAGATGAGTGATGGCATCCGTGTCATTGCCTACTGCAGAGCCGGCATGGGCACTGCCCCGGAGGCCATGCTCCGGCCCGAACAGGGCGACCAGATGGACATTCGGCGCCTGAGCCAGGATGTCTATGTCTGACCGTAATTCATTGTCTACTCCTGTGGGGTTGGTCACCAGTCCTACACGTTCCCCTTGTAATATCTTGAAGTTCTGACTTTTAAGAACCTCTATTCCTGTCTGTACTTTCTGTGCATACAGACTGTATGCAGAAAGGACACAGAAAAGGAGTATAAAAACCTTTTTCATCAGTTATCTGTTTTATGATTATCTTTTTTCCCGTAATTCTCGTCTACTTTCTTTTTGACAAAAAAGGTGACGGCAACGGTTGCCAGGCAGCAGATCATGACCATCCAGAAGAATTCCTTGTAGCCCATCCACTCTTGTATATACCCTGCAAACATTCCGGGTATCATCATACTCAGCGCCATGAAAGCCGTACAGATAGCATAATGGGCTGTCGTGAATTCTCCTTCTGAGAAGTACATCATGTATAGCATGTAAGCCGTGAATCCGAAGCCATATCCGAACTGTTCGAAGGCCACACATGTGCTGATGACCACCAGGTTTGTCGTATGGCTCATACCCAGGAAGACGAATGTGGCGCATGGCAGGGTCATACTCGCAGCCATAGGCCATAGTGCTTTTTTTAGTCCCCATTTGGAAGCCGCAATTCCTCCGATAATTCCTCCGATTGTAAGGAAGAGGACACCGATGGTTCCGTATACGATGCCTACGTCATCTGTTGCAAGGCCCAGTCCTCCTGATTTTGGAGAGTCCAGAAGAAAGGGATTGACCATCTTGAGAAGAAAGGCTTCGGGCAGACGGTAGAGGAGCATGAAAACGATAGCCAGCCATACACCAGGTTTTTCAAAGTATGTGGCAAAAGTACGGTTAAACTCTCTCATGACCTCTTTGGCCTTGTTACTTGTCTCATCAGTAATGTGTGGGGCGTCGACAGCAGGATGGGGGAGGATAAATGTATGGTATAGTGCCAGGGCTGTAAACAGGACAGCAAGGATGCCCATCGTGATTTCCCAGGACATCGGGATATTGCCGGTCTGACGTTCAAGTTTGCCGGCAATATAGACCAGAACGCCTTGCCCGAATATGGATGACAGGCGATAGAAGGTACTCCTGATACCAATGAAGAATGACTGTTCGTTTTCCGGCATGGCCAGCATGTAAAAACCGTCTGCGGCAATATCATGTGTCGCGGAAGCAAATGCCGTAATGATAAAGAGGATCAGCGTAAAGGTGAAAAGGCTGATAGGGGTCGCTCCCGCTTTGATCGTGGCTGCATCCGGGTGCGGAATGGTGAGAGTCAGCAGAATAAAAGCGATGCTGATGAGTAACTGCATAGTGACGATCCACCAGCGTTTGGTCTTGATAATATCCACGAACGGACTCCACAGGGGCTTGATGGTCCATGGAAGATAGAGGAGACTGGTAAACAGGGCCATCTCTCCGTTAGGTACCCCCATTTTTGTGAACATGGTCACTGAGATGTTGTTCACTATGAAATAAGGAATACCTTCTGCAAAGTAGAGGGTGGGTATCCATGTCCAATAGGATAGATTTTTTGTACTTTTCATTTTCTATGTTTCTGCTGCTTCTTGATCATTTTATACTTTTTCTCGTTGCTCTTAAATGGCTGTGTCTGTTTTACGGAATGACTAATTTGCCTACTAACCCGTCTTCATTCGTATAGAGTACTTCTCTTTTGTTCAAAGGCACTACCGTATTGACGAGTGTGTTGCCTATTTTGTGCTTCCAGTATACTTTTCCTGTATAGGCATCTAAAGCGAAGACCAGACCGTTTTTGGTAGACGAGAACACCTCTCCGTCCTTTTCTTCCAGCATGACCGTGGCATGCTCATAGCCGAAACCTACATCTGTACTCCACAGTTCTTTCGGAAAGTCCGTTTCGGCGGAGTAGCATACGATGCTGTCCCGCATGGTTTTAGCATAGACTCGCTTATGGTCTGCTGATAGTCCGATCGATTCCCGGACTTTGCTCTGATACGTCCGCCAGAGCTGTCTGCCTGTCTTCAAGTCCAGGGCTGTCATGGCGCGCTCTGGGTCAACGATGAATACCTTTCCGTGAGCGGCTACCGGCCATACGGCCGCAGGGGAGAAGTGCATCCCCTTATCAGCACAGGTTACCCATTTCCAACTCAGGGATCCATCTTTCTTGTCCAGTGCATAGAGGGTGTTATCCCATGCTCCGAATATAACCTTATCTTTAGTTACCAATGGCCGTGTCTCAACGTATCCATTAATCCCCCCGGTTGCCCAGATCAATTTTCCATCCTTGATCCTGATAGCCCGGAAGGTGCTGTCGCTTGCTCCGATGTAGGCGATACCTTTGTCGATCGTTACAGCACTGACAACAGGGCGACGTGTCTTTAGTTGCCAGCAGATTTGTCCGGTTCTGGCATTGACACCGTAGATACGGTTGTCCGCAGATCCGGCAACAAGCATTCCCCCTGCGATCGCCGGAGTGCCGAAAATGCGTCCGTGAGTGTGGCAACTCCATAGGAGACGACCGTCTTTCAGCGTATAGCAGTTGATCCTTCCTAAGTCATCAGCCGTATATACTTTTCCTTTATAGACAACGGGTGAAGAGAAAATAGCAGCATGTGATCTGACCGTCCAGGCTTCTTTTACCTGAGGGAATTCTTCATTGACCTTGAAACTGGGACGTAGCTTGAAAGATCCGGGGCTTTTATCATAGTATTTGTGAGTAAGTGAAATCCCTCCCCAGCGATAACGAGGTTCACCCACCGGGTGGGTGTAGACGATCATTGAGTCAGAGGTAATGTCATACTCGTTGTATTGACCGAACCGGTGTCCTTTGCGCCTGAGATTAGTAATGTTGATAAACGCGGGAATACCGTCATAGGTCGTATAGCGGTTAATATGATAATGTCCGTCGATGAAGGCTTTTACCGGATAGGCCCGGACAGCATCTGTCACTTCATACCAGTTGTCCATATCCTGAGGAAGCATAGGAATGTGCGTTACCAGAAATACAGGTTTACCCTGTTTCCCGTTTTGTGCCAGTTCCTTTTTCAGCCAGTCGATGTCTTCAGGAGAGATGTGCCCGAGAGCCATTCTCATCATCGGCCCGCATCCGAAACCGAGGAAGAGGTAACCTTTATGGTCCAGGCGGAAACGTTCATAACCGAAAATGTTCTTGAAGTCCATGCACCCGCTCTCACTCCATTTCTGGTCATGATTGCCCATAATGATGTAATAAGGTTCTTTCAGCCGGTCCAGTTCTTTCTTGGCTATCAGCAGTGATGCCCGGTCGCCCTCATCGGCAATGTCGCCCGTTACCAGGATGAAGTCGATGCTGTCTGAGGTGTTGATCTGATCGACGGAATGTCGTAGGTCTTCTATGGCATCTGCCTTCTTGGCATTAATGTGAATATCGGTAAGTACGACAAACCGGAAAGGCTCTCCCGCCTTCGCAGAGAGGCCCCCAAGCGATGAGATGAAGATCATGATGACCAGCAGGACTGTCCTCGTGAATTGTCTTTTTTCCATGATGCTGTATGCTTTCAGGGATTACTTGAGTAAGAAACTCAGGACTTTTTTCATCAGGGAACTTCTTATGGCATCTCCCTTTAGCGATTCAAACGGGAATCCGAAGACCACCGTGCGCCAGTGGTCCTGCGCTGAACCGCCAAATACAATGCCTGCGCTGAGATTGTTTTCCGAATAGCGTAAAGCCGTATAGGCACAGGAGTCTGCCGGTTCTATGGCATCCGGTGACTCGACTACATAGGAGGTCTCATTGGGTTTGTTGTAATAACTGAATTCTTCCTGCTGTGTCGTCAGTGGGGAGGCTACAAATTTGATTTCCCCGTCAGTGGCAGCCCTGTCATCACGCCATTTATATTTCAGTATGTTCTGTGCAAAGAGTTTGTCACTGTCCTTTGCGGGAGCCAGCGGATTGAACCATAAGTCTGAGGCCACGTAAGAGCCTGAGATGAAAATCCGGCCACCGGCTTTGCAATAGTCTGTAATGGCACTTTGTAAATCAGAATCAAAAGTCTTGAATTTCAGAGGAGTTACTCCGGGACGTCCTAACTTGGTCTGCTTCTCCTTACCGAGGATCAGGTCTATAGCACAATAGTCTTGTGCATTGAGCAGATGATTGGCTACAGCAGCTGCTTTACTTGCTGAGACAAAACTGTAGCCGGCATCCATGATACATCTTCCATGGAGGGCAGGATAATCAAAAGTGTTTCCTGCTATGACCATTTTCTCGTAGTTGCCATAGCTGTCACCGAATCCTCCTGAATCATCATCTGTCCATGGTATAGAACGGCGGTACTCCTTCATCTTTCCCACATAATTGATGCAGTATTTGTAAGGTACTCCATTATCTATGTCGGTGAGGAATCCGGCTTCCTTGCCATCTGATGAGGTGAAGTCATCGGGGGCACTGATACGGTCGAACCCGTTGATGACAAGGACCGGTTTGGCTGTAGACCGGGATGAAATCCCGACAGAGAGTATTTCTGACGGGAAGCTCTGACCACCTTTGTTGAGGGCAGTGACTTTAAAACTGACTACTTCATCAACGGGGATCTTACAGGTATAAGTCGTTTTCTTCACGACAGTTCCATTGTCGAAATCTCCATTTCCTATTCGTTTATAGACGATATATTTTTCAGGGACAGCCGTTGGTTCCAAAGAATCATTCACGGCGTTCCAGGTTAGTCTTACTTTACTGGCTCCTGACAGTACTGCGGCAAAATGATCCACAGGCAATGGCTGGACAACATATTTGTAACCATATTCGTCACTTAAGAAGCGGAGCATTCCCTTATAGATAGCACGGCTTACTGTAAACTGAAAGTGGGGATCAAACCCATAGCGCAAGTCTGCAAAGTTTTCGTGTGACAGGAGTTCGAGCAGCATTGCCGGCACCCGTGGCTCCCAGGCTTCATAATAACTGGCATCCCACATACCCCTCCGGGTCCATTTAGGTTCATAGAGCGTACGGATGTCATGGGTAATACTTGACAAGACCTGGTCACACAGGTCATGGCAGGCCATTCGTGATGTGCCGTCAGCAAACTTCCCGTTGTATTTCTGGGAGTCATAGATGCCGAGAGTGCCGATGATGGAGTCACCATAAACGGTTCCGGCATCACTGTGGAAGGCAAAGGAGAGGTCAACCGGGATATTCAGTCCCTTGTAATCGGGTGCGGCCTTTGTGCCTCCGGCCAGATAGTTGACCCATGTTCCGCGGTCTTTATAGTCATCGGCATAGTCATCTCGTCCATGAGTGGGAGAGTAGATGCTGTCCGGGACCCCTGCCCATTGCAGCCAGTAGCGTGCACCCTCTTCAAAGCGGGGATAGCCGCTGACGAGGTAAGGGTAATCGATCCTTGGCTGGTAGGCATTGCGGGCGATACGTTCACTCCTGCGGTCTGTCTTTGTGTTGCGGATGATACTGTCCGGATCTGCACGGCGGGCAATATTACCCATTCCGCCACCAAACTTTACCGCATCTGCTGTAATTTCACTTCCAGCCTTCCTGGCATAGTTGGAAAGTACTACTTTTTCTTTCGTCCCTTTGCCAAAATCGAATGTGCCTAAATAGATCCAGGTGCCGCCGCCCATTTTCTGGTTGACGGAGAAAGAGGTCTTCCCGTCTTTATGGTATACGGTATAGCGGGCTGCGGTGGTGCTGTTAGGCAATGATTTATAAGATACATATACCGCATAATTGCGGTCCTCAGGGATGTCCGGAGCCCATGTTATGGTGCTTGCATCCTTTTCTTTACTTACTGTTTCGGTCTCCCGGTAAGTTCCCTCTGTAAACGGATTTTCGAAATCCTTGTAGATTTTTCGGAGATAAGCAAATCCTGTTCCCTCTCCGTTTCTCCATAAGTTGCTTCCGTTTTTCTCATAATAGGGTGAGGTGGCCTCATGGCCGTCGTTATCTACGATCACCTCGTATGGATTCGGGTCTCTTTCCCGGGGCAGCATGACAATAGCGCCGGCATTCTCAAGCATCGGCACGAGATAGGGTAAAACGTAACTTTCTGTATATTTGTCTTCGACAGTTTGGAACATCCTTGCACGTTGCCATTCCCAGCGCTGAAGTCCTAATTCGTAATAGGCGCCGTGGCTTGGCCACATTGCAAGATGTCTTCCGTAAAGACCACGGGTTGGCGTATAAGGTCTGTCCAGGTCTTTGACAAGAGGAATATTGTTGGGGTTGGTGAAGGCGGGTCGTTTAGCCTTCGGAGATAAGAACGACCTTGGAATCAAGTCACAGATACTCTTGCCATCTGAGATAATACGGATATTTTTAAAAGAATGTTGTGGGGATAAAGTGTCCTTTAGTCTTTGTATGAGACTTGTGTAATTATCCTCTCTGAAGGGAACATAGGAAAAATTGCTTGTGGCATAGACGGTAAGTGTATCATTTGCAGATTGAATGGAATCTACTTTGATCTTTCCTGTTTGTACCCCCTTCGTATAACTGTTTAAAATGCTTTCAATAGATTGGTAGTCATTCCTCGTGAAAGTTGGTCCCTGAGCAAAAAGAGGGGCAAACCATCCGAGTAATAGAAGATTAAGTACTATCTGTTTCTTCATTCTTTTAAGTTTTATTCTGTCTGAAGTTAAATCAACGTTTTCGTTTCTGTCTTTCTGAGGTCAGGACTGTTGTTTAAAAATGAAAGTTCAGGGACTGTGATATAAACAGTCCCTGAACTCTTTTGAGGTTGTTACCATCCAGGATTTTGCTGGATATTCCCCTTGTCCAAGTTGATCTCATTGCTTGGAACAGGATAGAAATAATATTTCTTATCAAATGTGCGGGTCTTTGCCGTCCCGATAAGGTATTTGTCATTATCTACGGTCATTGTACTATCCTTTACATTTGATACATTGGCCCCCCGGTTGATGTCGGGATACTGTTGGCTGTCCAGTTTGTCCAGTTGGTGCCAGCGTACCAGGTCCCAATAGCGATACCAGTTATCTGTCATCAGTTCACAGCGTCTGCACCGGCGTATCTCCCAGATCAAATTGCTTACACCCATATTGTTGGCTGGGTCAGCATCCGGTTGCGTGGTCATGTCAGGCAGTCCGGCACGACTTTGCAACAGATTGATGGTCTGGTTCAGGTCACTTTGTGTGATGGTACCCAGTTCTGCCTTAGCCTCTGCTTCGTTCAGGAGAATGACGGCATACCAGTACAGTGGGCAATCGGTATAGTTCGTATTGGTATTATTCCGATAGTAGGAGTCAAGTGTGGTATTGTCATATTTCCTAATCGTATAACCGGTGGAGGAAGTCATCTGCTGGGCAGCGGTTGGAGTGTTGCCGTTTTCATCCAGACGCGCCCAACTGTGGTTCTTGAAACAGATGATAGAGTCGATGAGCACGCTTAGTCGTTTATCGCGGTTCTTCAACATCCCTTCTACGGAATAATTGCCATTTTGGTTCTCTACAGCCTTATCATCCTTATCCAGCGTAGTGGTTGCCAATGGCTTGCCATCCTTGAACAGAAATGCATTTATGGCATCTTTCGTAATACCAAGTTGCTCAGAGGAGCCACTGGTGTAGTCAACCGTTCCATGCATGACAATATCCTTTTCATAATTGCGGTAGAAAATGATTTCCGGATTACTTGACAGGTCCAGGGAATTATAGATATCTCCATAATTAGGCGTCAGACTGTATCTGCCGGAACTCATGATAGCTTCAGATGCACCTTCAGACTCCTGCAGGTATTTCTTGGCACGATCCAGATCCGGTGCTTTCCCGTTATCAGTAAGCGTACGGTATTTGCAATAGGTACCCTCATACAGGCAGATGTCGCTTTTCATGGCCTCAGCCATTTCTTTGCTCCATTTTGTCTTGTCACTGATGTTGGAAGGAAGGTTCGTGATGGCATAGTCAAGATCGTTGAGGACAGAGTCCATGACTACGTCGCGGTCAGTACGCTTTCCGTAAATGTTCGTGTCATTGAGGTCCAGGATAGGATAGTCGATCCATTGTACATCACCATATTCCCGTACAAGCTGGTAATAGGCCCAGGCACGGTTCAATCGGTCAATAGCTGAATAGTACAGTTTGTCCGATGCGGGAAGAGTGGATGTCTCCAGGCCTTGAAGGGAATAGTTGGCTCTGCGGACTTCCGTGAAATTGCCGCTCCAGTTGCTTGAAGTAGCGGGCACGGTGATATAGGTCCAGTTGTCGAAACTTGCATTGGCCTGGTCATCGCTGAGGCTCTTGAAATAGAACCATCCGAAACTTCCTCCATGATTGAAACCTATGTAGTCATCATAAAACTTGTTACTATAGCTTTGTACATCATTGGAATTGCTCCAGAATTTAGGACTGTTTGTAAAAGTATCTCGTGGAGTCTTATCGAGGAAATCATTACAACTGGCAAATAGCAGCAGGATAGATGCTGCAAATATGTATATAATAGATTTTTTCATATTACTAAGTTTTTTGTTTGTCGCTGTACTATTATATTAGAGTGTTACCTGAACACCGAATGACCAGGTACGTGTGATAGGATAAGTACGTCCCCAGGTACCGTAACTCAAACTTCCTTGGCCGTCATTCATTTCAGGATCTACAGGAAGATTCCCGCTGCCTTTGTGAAGGAGGAAGAGGTTACTGCCGCTGAAGTAAACGCGCAGTTTCTGGATGTAGAACTTCTTGGAAATGAATCCTGGTACGGTGTAGCCCAAGGTCACGTTCTTCAACCGCAGATAAGCCATGTTCACAAGGTATTTGGACTGCGGATAGTAGTTGTGACAACCTCCGTAGGCAGCAAGAGCGGTTACGTTACCGGCAGCCTCATTACCGGCATACAGGCAAGGAAACTCATTCTTCTCGCTGATGTTCACGATCCCATTATCAGGATCATACACATTGTATTTTGTCTGGTTGGAGTAAATGGCAAGGTCAGCGGAACGCATTTCCGGAAAGGCAAATGAAGACAGGGTCCACATATCGCGTTTTCCGACACCCTGGAAGAAGATGTCAAGGTCGAAATCCTTATAGGTGCCTCCGACATGGAAACTATACTCATAGCGTGGCATCGTGTTTCCGATGACTTTAAGATCTCCGTGATCTTCTACCGTTCCTTTTCCACCGTCGATCTTTCCATCACCATTCAAATCTTTGAACTTGATGTCACCAGGGCCGTATACGAAGTTGTCTGTCTGTATTCCGGTCTGGTCTGCTACTCCCTTCTTATAGTTCCATGATCCGTCAGCATTCTTTCCGTTGAAATCACTTTCCGTAAAGTAGCGGTCGGTCTCAAATCCCCAGATGTCTCCCCAGGTTTCACCTTCGTAGGCGTATGCCCGGTCTCCGGTATGTCCGATCAACTTAGAGGAGTTGTTCCATTTTGTGACTACAGACTTGGAGTCTCCGATGTCAAAATTGGCGTAAAGTCCTAAGTCTTTATTCATCTGCTTCCGCCAGCTCAGTGTGATTTCCCATCCCCGTGTACGGAGTTGGCCGGCATTGGTATAGGGCGCAGAGTCACCTATTGCTGATGGCAGTGCGTTGCCCGGTGCGAGCATGTCCTTTGTCGTCCGCTGATACCAGTCGGCTGTAAGGGTAAGTTCATCATTGAAGAAACTCAAATCGGTTCCTATGTCAAACGTATAAATACGCTCCCAGGTCAGTTTTGAAGATACCCAACTTGGCATATAGAATTGGTTGACTTTAGCCCCCGTGCCGTCCAGCCAGTAAAGAGAACTCTGACTTACTGGGGAGATGGTGGAAATGAACATATTGTCACCTACAGCCTCATTGCCGATTTCTCCGTAAGAGAGACGGAATTTTCCGTTGGATACATATTGATGCAGGTGATTCCAGTAAGGCTCTTCCGTGAAGCGATAGCCCAGTGACCCGGATGGGAAGAACGCCCATTTATCACCTTGCGGGAAACGGGAACTGCCATCGTAACGTCCGTTGAGCTCTAACAGGTAAATATCCTTGTAGTTATAATTGATCCTGCCGAAATAACCAGCTGTAGCTCGGTCTTCTGTTGAGGCGTCAATAGCGGCCTTGGTCATGTCTCCGTATGCGAGATTCAATTGCGGATAATTCTCGTCGTAAAGTTGTGTCCTGAGTGCATCGAACATATCTGACCTGTAGTCTTCTCCGTTGATACCGATCATCGCATTAAGATTGTGGACACTATTCCAGGTGTGCGCATAGTTTAAGTAAGCATTGGCATTCCACCTGTTTACCTTGATGTTCTGGCGATAAGCATTTGTTGTTGTCGGCTGGACAATATAGGTAGGGGTGGTCCCAGTCCAGTTCATACCGTAAACACTATTGTTACTGGAGCTGTAATTATAGTTGTCTATCTGATAAGTATAATCGGCATTCAGGGTCAGGTCTTTCGTGATGTGTGCAGTTGCGTAGGCATTCATGCGGGTCACATCATGTACATCGTACGAACGGGAGGCCTGTTTCTGCATGGCAACGATACGGTAGTCTTCCTGCGTACCGTCTGCATCCTGCATGATGCCTGACGGAATAAAGAAGGAACCCCAGCGCCAGAGATACTGATAAATGTTATTATAGGCATTGGCGCTTCCCATGTGCCGGCGGGAGAAGTTGATGCGGGTACCTAAAGTCAGCCAGTCAGTGGCATCCGTCTTTAAGTTGACGGTAGCACTGTATCTGTCCAGCTTGCCCGGATTGAACTTCATGACGTCCTGCTTGTGGTCATATCCCAGGGAGGTATAGAATGTCGTCTTGCCGCTGGAACCCGAAACAGAAATGTTATGACTTGAAGAAGGTGCTGCACTGTTATACCAGATCTTACGAATATCATAATCGGCATAATACATCGGCTGTCCGTTGACAAAGCGGTAATCCCCTACATTACTGTCATCCTTGTAAGGAGTCATGACGCTGTAGCCCTTCTTTCCATGGTTCTGTTCTTCCCATTTCTCAGCGTATGGGAGCAGCTGGTCGAAATACATTCCGAAGAGTTCCACGGAAGCAGCTCCTGCTCTGCTCTTTGCTGACATGGCAGCCTTGAGCTGGGTCGGAACATCTGGATAATTGGGAAGCACGGTTGCATTGTCCCAACCGAAATTGTTTTCATACTTCACGGAGATGCGGTCACCCTTATTGGCTTGCTTGGTGGTGATCAGAATGACGCCGAAAGCAGCCCGGCTACCGTAAATCGAGGAGGATGCTGCGTCTTTCAGCACGGAAATGGAAGCAATATCATTGCTGTTGATCATGGTCAGGTCGTCAGTAGGTACTCCATCGACGATGATCAGCGGTGATGAATCCTGACCGTTGGATAAAGTTCCCAGTCCACGGATTCGGATAGTAGGTTGTCCGTTGATGTCTCCGCTGGAATTTACGATAGACAGGCCGGGGACAGCCCCTTGAAGGGCTTTGGCAACGTCTTGTTCCGGACGGGAGGCCAGAGTATAACTCAGGTCCACATTGGCAACGGCTCCGGTCAGATCGACCTTCTTTTGCTGGCCATAGCCTACTGCAACTACTTCGTCGAGCATGGCATTGTCCGGTGCCAATTGCACTTTCATGCCGTTGGCCGCTTTGGTAATTACGGTTTTATAACCGAGGTATGAGATTTGAATCTTGGCTCCTGGAGTCGTGTTCAGAGAGAAATTCCCGTCTACATCAGTAATCGCTCCGCGTGTACTTCCTATTTCCGTAATACTAGCGGAAATGACCGGTTCTCCCTTTTCATCTACAACGCTACCTTTGATGATAGTGTTGTCCTGCGTAATTTTTTGTGGTGCAGGTGAAGCATAGAGAAAATTCCCTGTAGCACTGCATGACAATAATATTACTGCTATCAAGGCAAGTCGTCTTTTCATAAGCTTTGTTTAAATTGGTTATTAATGAATTATGATGACAGTCAATGAATAAAAAGCCTTTGGCATTTTATTTGTTTAACACTTAGAAACTTTCGCGTACAAAGATTAAAATTTTTTTGAATAAAAGCAAGTATTTTATGTTAAAAATTGGACTCTTCTTGAAATTACACCGGGCACTTTCATCCCCTGAAATCTAAGAAATCTTGAGTTGATTATTTATGATTTTCTTGAATACAATCGGATACAAGCTTCCAGTTCCATTTGTCGAAATACAGGTTTCCGCCTTTCCATTCCACCTCTCCTCTCTGGAAGTCAACCGTCTCACTTCTGGGATAGACCTTCTCAGGATACAGGGGTTTGCTGAAGTCGGAGTTGACCACCATTCTCCAGGAGTCAATACCTCCCAGGAAGAAGTAAGTCTCTGCGGTATTCTTCGCATAGGAAGGAATACCGAAGGCCATGTCTACAGGTACCCATCCTGGTCCTTCGAAGTAGAGCTCTCCCCAGTCATGGAGATTCTCATTTTGAGGATGCAGCATGAACCCGCTTTCAAAATGTGCCGGTATGCCACAGATACGGCAGAGGGTGAGAAAGAGCAGGGTCACCTGTCCGCAGTCGCCATGATGATTTTCCAGTACATATTCGGGAATGTTCTCTATCGTTGAGTATTCACGGGCTGAAGCCCAGGGGAAATGGGCGTTGATCCAGGTGAAGATCTTTCTCGCTTTGAGTAAGGGGTTCTCCGTACCTTGTGTCAGACTATCCGCAAGTTGGCGGAGCCGTGGCGTGAAGATAATATGGCGGTCACGTTCAGAGGTGTAGGTCTTGTACAGTTCGCTGGTCTTATCATACGGACGGATCTCTTCCGGTTGCAGGTTGAACCATTGCCCGTATGCTGTGAATTCGAAGGATTCCGAAAAGACGGTGGGTTCACCCTTCACAGCCTTCTTTTCCATGTATAGGGTGGAATGAGCGCTGCTTTCCGGGGATAAGGTATAGCTCTTTTCGCTTGTGCTGATTAACCTGACATTTTGCTGTCTTTTTATATCCCTGCGCGGGAAAGGCATCCAGCAACGTACCATTTCCCCTTCCGGCACAGCATCTGCCTTTACGGAAATGGTATAGGTGATGTGCATGGCCTTGGGCTCGGCAAGATGTAAGGGATTGTGAGGTGCTTCCTGAATGATGAGCGGCACATCAGACTCGTCGACGGTTTCATATCCGTTTTTCTCGATTCCGTCTTTCTCTTCCTTGATCTTCCGGCATCTGGCATCAATAAGGAACAGGTTAGGGGCCGCATTGCGGAAGTATCGTTTCTGTCCGTCAATGATTCTCACTTCGAGTGCACCTGTATTTTCCCACTGGTCCATCTCCTGGTCTGTGACATCAGGGATATATTGCCGGATATAGTCCTTGACTTCTTTATGAGTTTTGCAGAAGTCATACAATATACGGTGATGCAGGTCAGACTCCCAGTGATAGTCCTGAGCAGAAAGCAGAATGGTGGAGAGACACGCGGTCATGATAAGTATCAGTCGTTTTGTATTCATTCTTCGATTTTCCTGATTCCTATTCCCGGTCTGTCGGGAAGGGTGATTTTTCCATTTACTACCTGCATTCCGCTGAAGCGGTCATTGGCTATGAGCAGGTTTCCGTCAAGATCGGCGAAGTCTACAGCCGGAGATAATTGTGCTGCCGCACTGACTGCACAGGAAGTTTCCGTCATACAGCCGACCATCACCTTCATGCCCCTTGCACGGGCATAGTTGGCCATTTTCCAGGCCTCTCTCATACCCGTACATTTCATGAGTTTGATGTTGATGCCTGAGTAGATTCCCTCTGTGTCTTTAATATCCTTTAATCGTTGTACGGCTTCATCAGCAAAGGTAGGCAGTGGGCTGTGCTCCGTCAGCCACGCCATATCTGTCCTTCTTTCCTTGGGCATGGGCTGTTCCACCATTACGATTCCTTTTTCTTTCAGCCAGAAGATCATGTCAAGGGCCTGTTCGCGGTCTTTCCACCCTTGGTTTACGTCTACGGCAATAGGCAGGTTCGTGACGGAACGGATCGTTTCGATCAACTCCTTATCGTGATCGCTGCCTAATTTCACCTTTAAGATATTGAATTTTCCGGCACATTCCCTTGTCTTTTGTTTTACCATGCCTGGAGAATCAATGCCGATGGTGAAGGTGGTTGAAGGAGCTTTCTCCCGGTTCAATCCCCATATTTTATACCAAGGGGCGCCTAGCAACTTTCCTACAAGGTCATGTAAGGCGATGTCGATGGCAGCTTTTGCGGCCGTATCGCCGGGGGATAGACTGTCCACATAAGCCAGAATATCTTCCAGTTGGAACGGGTCCTGAAACTGATCCAGGTCGGTCTTCTGCAGAAACTTAGTGACACTTTCCACGGACTGCCCAAGGTACTGGGGCATGGAGGCTTCTCCGTATCCTTTTATTCCGTTATATTCGATTTCCACCTGAACATCTGGAGTAGTGGTACGCGAATAGGAGGATACCGTAAATACATGCCTCAATTTCAGTTCGTAGGGGAAGAAACTCATCTTCAAATGATCGTTCTTTCCGTGATGGCCGATATTAATGGAAGTCTTGTCCGTCTGGTTCATAGCTTTATCCTTACTCATGTTATTCGTTTTAAACCCTTCCTATAGCCCTTGATACCTATTTGTAAAATTCATTCCGGTCTGTGGTGTTGATCCCTTCTTCCTGATTGATGTAGGGAAGAATCCTTTGCGCCCAGAGTAATCTGTTCAGGTCATATTCATCGTAATCCTTATCTTCAGGGTTGAAACTGCTGATATGCACACACCCTAATGAGTGGATGAATTTCTTGTTGCCGATATAGATACCCACATGGCAGACGTGCATGTCACCCTTGCAGCCGCATCCGAAAAAGAGCAGGTCTCCAGGCCTGAGGTTACTGAAATCAGGGGCAATGTCAATATGTGCACCGACAAGAGCCTGCTGGGAGGCATCCCGTGGGAGGATGATATCATGTTCCATTAAAACTGTCCTGACAAATCCGCTGCAGTCAGCTCCTTTGGTGCTCATGCCGCCCCACATATAAGGTATTCCCATCAGTTTTTTAGCTGAGGCAATAATGCTTTGTGCATCTTGCTTGACGGTCTTTCTCCATTCGCTTACGATGGCTCCATCTGAGACTGGCAGGTAACCGGTCCTCCCGTCAGGGTAGGCGACATGATAGAAACTGCCTTTTTGATCAAGTAGTCTCAGACGGTCACTGGCAACTACGTCACTGACAGTCTGTGATTTCAAGTCATCGTCACTGTATACAAAGCCATAGATAGCGGTCACGACCACCTGGGGGGCTTCATTCCAGTTCTGGAGCTCCTCTTTTGTGACGCGGCAAAGTGAAGCTTCAAGAATCCATGATTTATAGTGATCAGGTGTCTCTATCTCAAGCCATGAAGTGTCTTTAAGGATTTTTATCGGTGTTCCCAGCAAGGCCTGGGAAGCCATACCGGCATCATAGTCTCCGGATAATCTCAGGTTGCATACGGAAACATTGATGATTCCCCACGATTTCCCGTTTACAGTATCTTTACAGATGGCGGATCCGCCACCTGTAACAGCCCCCATGACCGGTGACATGATCATCAGGCAATTCGCAGAAGTAATTAATTTTTTCAAAAGATGCATATTCATTTATAATCGTACTCTTAAAAGTCTATATTCATCAGTTTTAAGGCTGATGGTTATTAATTTTTTGCAAAGATAATAAAAAAAATAATAACACATTGATAAATTTATGATAAAATTAGTTTCTTTTATCTTTTAAAAAATTATTATATGTTTCATTTTGAAAAGTAATAAAGCTGACGCTCGCATTTGTATTGAGTTTTAAAGATTGATATATAGGTATGTTTCAATGATTTCCTTTAGTTGTTGTTCTCCACAGTGTGAGTGATGGATTTTCATTCATCATTTCCTTTAGGGTCATCATTTCCTGACAAAGATAGAAATAATATTATAAAAACGAATTAAAAGATGTGATTTTTTTAAAATAACGTGAGGTTGTATTTTCCGGTTTCTAATGACAATTGCAGGGCTAGATCGTTTCTTGAAAGATGGGGTACCTCTTATTGCCGTTGAATGGTGAAGAGGAAATATCGGTTCAAATAATATTGTTGTTTCTTAAACGATAAGTCAGGATCATAGTCACTAATTCTCACGACAATAGTCAATGGTGAGCGAAATGGTGCATTTTGCCCCTCCGAAATGGTGCATATTGCTCCTCCATGAGGATACCGCCCAGAATCAGGCGTCAAGGTCATCCGAAATATCCGCCATTTATTCAGAGGAGGCAGTGCAGAAAATATTTATGGTCAGGGGTGATCACATCTCATAATTTATTCCTATTTTTGTACCCATAAATTAATATCCTGTTATGCTATTATTAGACAACTTTTATAAAGCGAGATATGTCTTGAGTAAAGTACTGCGCAAGACCGATCTCATACATGCTTCTAAAATCAATCCGGAGGTGGATGTCTATCTGAAACCGGAATGCTTGCAAAGGACCGGGTCTTTTAAGATACGAGGTGCCTACTATAAGATCTCACAACTTTCGGATGCTGAAAAGGCAAAAGGGGTGGTGGCGTGTTCTGCCGGCAATCATGCCCAGGGGGTGGCCCTGGGAGCTACGGCCATGGGGGTCAAATCATTGATCTGTCTGCCTGCCGGTGCTCCCATCAGTAAGGTGGAAGCCACCAAACGGCTGGGTGCCGAGGTCTGTCTGGTTCCGGGAGTGTATGATGATGCCTATCAGAAGGCGATCCAGTTACGGGATGAAAAGGGATATACTTTCGTTCATCCTTTCAATGACGAGAATGTTATTGCCGGTCAGGGGACCATTGGTCTGGAATTACTTGACCAGTTGCCTGGACTGGAGGCCGTAGTGGTGCCTGTCGGCGGTGGCGGACTGATCTCCGGTGTCGCTTTTGCACTCAAGAGTCTGAACCCGAAGGTAAAGGTCTATGGGGTCCAGGCAGAAGGGGCTCCCGGTATGGTGAAAAGTTTGAAGGACGGCCGGGTGGAGACACTGTCGTCTGTATCGACCATTGCTGACGGTATTGCCGTAAAAGAACCGGGGAGTCTGACGTTTCAGGTATGCCGTAAATATGTGGACGATATTGTCACGGTGAGTGAGGATGAGATTTGCGCGGCCATCCTACGCATGATCGAGAGTGAGAAGATGGTGGCTGAAGGTGCAGGAGCAGCAAGTGTGGCAGCGGTAATGTTCAATAAGGTCCCGGTGAAGGGGAAGAAGACTGTCTGCATTGTTAGTGGCGGTAATATAGATGTGACGGTTCTGAGCCGTATCATTAACCGTGGACTGGCTAAGAGTGGCCGGCTTTGTACACTGGATATGGAGTTGGATGACCAGCCTGGGAGGCTGGTATCCGTATGCAGTGTAATTGCTGATCTCGGTGCCAATATTACAGGTGTGCATCATGACCGCTCCGCAAACCGGCAGAAGGTCAATTCCTGTATTCTCCGTGTCAGTATGGAGACAAAGAATGAGGAACATATCAATAGGATCATAAAGGCATTGGATGCAAAAGGATTTAATGTGCATCAGATCTTATGAGTAAATTCAAAAACAGATAAAGATGAAAGCAATTCACACAAGCAACGCACCGGCAGCCATCGGACCTTACAGTCAGGCTATCGAAGTTAATGGATTTATTTTTGCTTCAGGTCAGATCCCTATTGACCCGGAGACCGGAAAATTAGTGTCCGGGGGAATCAGGGAGCAGACCCGCCAGGCTCTCACAAATGCCGGGAACATCCTCAAGGAGGCCGGCACCAGTCTGAATAGGGTAGTGAAGACTACGGTTTATCTGGACAGTATGGACGATTTCTCTGCGATGAATGAAGTCTATGCCGGTTTTTTCACCGATCCTTTCCCTGCCCGCTCTGCAGTGGCTGTGAAAAAGTTACCGATGGGTGCACTCGTGGAAGTGGAAGTGCTGGCTGAGAAGTAAAGTCTTCCCTGTTGAAAGATTTTGCGAAAGACTGTTGCGATCTGTTGATGCAACAGTCTTTTTGATTCAGCCCGCTTCCTGCACTTGAGGAATATTTGTCTAGTCGGATGTCCACTCTTCCCTTTATAAAAAAGGCCCTGCATCATCTGCAGAGCCTGAAGAAGCGATTACCAATTGAATTTATAGAGTTGTTTTGCTAATTTCTTGATCGATTTCGAGTTAGGCTGTTTCCAGCCCATCCTGTTCTTGGATACGAAATGATTTAAATCATATTGTTCGCATCCCCGGCTTTGTGAGGGATCATCTATTATTGTTTCACCGAGCATGGGCTCAATGAGCAGTTTGGAATTAATGGGATAGTGATTCGGGTGAGCTATATAGTCCCAAATCAGGGAGGTAAGATTCGACATAAATGATGTCATAGAAGAAATTCTTTTCTGTAACATAGTCTGAGAGTTTTGTTTAGATAAGACAAATATACGTTCAATCTTTGTAATTGCAAAAGATATGCCGATTATTTAGGTAATATTGCAACAGGTTAAGTTTTTCTCGGAAATTTCAATGAAAATAGATTAAAATAGTGAAAGATTAACGGTTTGAGGAGGTTGAGGCAGGGGTGAGCAAAGGTAGTATGTCCATGAGAGATCCTTTAGTCTTTCGCGGGGGGATGTCCTTCTGCCTGTACGACATCTGTCAGCCAGAATGGCAGAGATGGCTTGCCGTTCATAGTAATAAAAAAATCAACGAACCGTCAATATAAATCTCGGGTCCGCTGATTTAAAGCTATGACTACAAACACGGAGGAAGTTCCGTACCTGTCTCTTTGATTATTTTACATTGCCTGTTTTGATCAGATATTCAGCGATCTGAACCGCATTCAGGGCTGCTCCCTTGCGGATCTGGTCGCCGGTAAGCCAGAGCGTACAACTATTGTCATCGGCTAAGTCCTTTCGTATCCTGCCTACGTATACGTCATCCTTGCCTGCACTCTCCAGAGGCATCGGATAGACATAAGCCTGGGGATCATCCTTCAGTTGGACACCCGGAGCCTTGGAAAGTGCCTCCCGGATTTCTTTTACGCTCAGAGGGCGCTCGGTCTCAAACCAGACACTCTCGGAATGGGAACGGAGGGAACTGACCCGGACGCATGTCGCACTGGTGCGGACATCACTGTGCATGATCTTGCGGGTCTCGTTGTACATCTTCATTTCTTCCTTGGTGTAGTCATTCGGTGTCATCTTGTCAATTTGCGGAATGACATTATAGGCTAACTGGTGTGGGAATTTCTGGATAGTGGAGACTTTTCCGTCCTCGACCATTTCCTTGTATTGCTGTTGTAGTTCCCTCATGGCGGAGGCGCCCGCACCACTGGCACTCTGATAGGAAGAGATATGAATCTTCTTGATATGACTGAGTTGGTCTATCGGGTTCAGTACGACGACCATCATGATTGTGGTGCAGTTCGGGTTTGCGATGATTCCACGGGGCCGTTTCAGTCCGTCTTCGGGATTGATCTCTGGCACTACTAAAGGTACATCCTTGTCCATGCGGAAATGGCTGGAGTTGTCAATCATCACTGCTCCGTATTTCGTAATCGTGTCTGCAAACTCTCCGGCCGTATCTCCGCCGGCAGAGGTGAAGGCAATATCTACATCCTTAAAGTCATCGTTATGCTGTAATAGTTGTACCTCATAGTCCTTTCCCTTGAAGTTGTATTTCCTGCCTGCTGAACGATGAGAACCGAACAGCACCAGGTCATCCATAGGAAAATTTCTTTCGGCGAGAATACGCAGGAATTCTTGTCCTACGGCGCCGCTGGCCCCTACAATTGCTACTTTCATATCTCTAATCTTTTAATATTAAGTGGGATAACTTCTTGCAAAAGTACAACTTTTAATGTGAAAAGAACAAGGAAAGGCATCATTTTAGTGAATTTATTTTCAATTTGCCAACAAATCGTAAAATCTTTGTATCTTTACCCATGGGTTTACCTTTTTTTATTATCTTTGCAAATAAACTCTGCGCCTTTCTTTTTCGGATTGTCCGGATGTTTTCGGATAACATTTGGAAGAGACCGGGCATACGATGAAAAGTTATATCAATGGATACGAAAGAAAATGCTGCTCCTGTGAGCATGATAGACACGAAAGGCATCACCAAGTCCTTCGGCAAACTTCAGGTGCTCAAGGGCATTGACTTGCATGTAGATAAAGGGGAAGTGGTGAGTATTGTCGGTCCTTCCGGAGCGGGGAAGACCACGCTGCTGCAGATTATCGGAACGCTTGACCAGCCGGATAGTGGCACGATTCTCATTGATGGGACGGATATCAGGAAACTTTCGACAAGAAAATTGAGTGATTTCCGTAATCAGCATATCGGGTTCGTGTTCCAGTTCCATCAGTTGCTGCCGGAGTTTTCTGCCTTGGAGAACATCATGATCCCTGCCTTCATTGCCGGTCAGAGTCGGAGTAAGGCTGAGAAGCGGGCTCTGCACCTGTTGAAGTTTATGGGCCTGGAAGACCGGGCCGGTCACAAACCCAATGAACTCTCTGGTGGGGAGAAGCAACGGGTGGCTGTGGCCAGAGCGCTGATCAATCATCCGGATGTCATCATGGCAGATGAACCGTCAGGATCCTTGGATAGCAGGAACAAGGCTGAACTGCACCAACTCTTTTTTGATTTGCGTGATCAGACGGGACAGACTTTCGTCATTGTTACGCATGACGAGAATCTGGCTGCCTTGACGGACAGGACCATTCATCTTAAGGATGGACAGATCATCGGTGAGACGAGAAGGGCGGACCGGGAAAAGGCTGGAGATGCGCTTGGTGAAAACCGTAATGGGGTGGACCGGACGGATGGACTGGCAGAATCAACGAATGAATAAAATGGCAGATGACATGAAAGACAAAGAGAACGAAAAGGATGAGACGTTGGATTCCGAGAATTTCGAGATCCGCGTAGGTGATTATAATACGCTCAGGGTTGTCAAGGAAGTAGACTTCGGGCTGTACCTTGATGGAGGTAAGGATGGAGAAATCCTGATGCCGAAGAAATATGTCCCTGAAGGTGCAAAACCGGGTGATGAACTGAAAGTGTTTATCTATCTTGATTCTGAAGAGCGGCCGGTGGCAACGACGGAAACGCCTTTGGCTAAGGTCGGTGATTTTGCATGGCTGAAGGTGAGTTGGGTAAATCAGTTCGGGGCCTTCCTGGACTGGGGGGTAGAGAAAGATATGTTCTGTCCCTTCCGTGAGATGAAGATGCGGATGCAGATAGGACAGTACTATCTGGTGTATATCTATATGGATGAAGAGAGCTACCGTTTGGTGGCTACGGCAAAGATTGACCGGTATCTCCAGCCGGTGCCGCCGGAAAAGTATCTGCCTGGGGATGCCGTAAAACTCCTGGTCTGGCAGAAAACTGACCTGGGGTTCAAGGTGATCATTGACAACCATTACCAGGGGCTGATCTATGAGGATCAGATCTTCCGGCCTCTGCATTCCGGTGATCGTCTTCCTGGCTTTATTGATCTGGTCCGCCCGGATGGGAAAATAGATGTTTCGCTGCAGCAGACCGGAAAGGCTGAACGGCTTTCTTTTGCGAGTGAACTGTTGCAGTATCTTCAGGAAAATGAAGGTTATTGTGATCTGGGGGATAAGAGTGATGCGGATGATGTCTATGACCGTTTTCATGTGAGCAAGAAAGTCTTTAAGAAGGGGATTGGCGAACTCTATAAGAAGGGTCGGATCACTGTATCTCCCACAAGCATCCGGCTGGTGGAAAAATAACGGATAATTACAAGATTATATTTCAGGGTACAGTTTGTCATTTTGAGTGATCGTTTTCATCAGATATTCCGATTGGCCTTACCGTCAATCATTTCGAACATTACCATTCCCTTATTGGGGCTTTGTGATGTGGCCATCGTCGGTCATATCGGTGATGCCCGTTATATCGCAGCGATCTCTGTGGGAACGATGATCTTCAATGTCCTTTACTGGGTCTTCGGATTCCTGCGGATGGGAACGGGAGGGATGACCTCCCAGGCATTGGGACGCCGTGATTTGGCTGAGGATATGCGTCTCTTGCTGCGTGCGCTCTCCATTGGTTTCGGCATGGGGGTGCTCTTCGTGCTTTTCCAGAAACCGGTCATCGGCATTGGCCTGTGGGCAATGGGACCTTCAGCGGATATTACCAGACTTTGTGAGCGTTATTGTTTTATTGTGATCTGGGGAGCACCTGCTGTTCTGAGCCTTTACGGTTTCACAGGATGGTATGTGGGGATGCAGAATACACGTTTTCCGATGTTTGTATCTATCCTGCAGAATATCATCAATGTGATCGCCAGTCTGTCCCTTGTCTTCGGTGCCCGTCTGGACATTGAAGGAGTGGCCTTCGGCACACTCATCGCCCAGTGGAGCGGCTTTCTGATTGCCGTGTCTTTCTGGCTGGTCAACTATCGGAGGCTGTGGAAGCATCTGAAGGATACAGCCGGTGGCTGGAGGGGAAATATGAGAGCATGGGGAGAATTCTTCAAGGTCAACCGGGACATCTTTATCCGTACTTTATTCATCGTCGCTGTCTCTTTGAGTTTTACGGCTATAGGCTCCCGTCAGGGAGCAGTCATCCTGGCCGTCAACACTCTGCTGATGGAGTTCTTTACGATCTTTTCTTATTTTACTGATGGTTTTGCTTATGCCGGAGAGGCATTAGGCGGAAAATATTATGGTGCGAAGAACAGGAAGGCATTCCAGGATATGGTCCGGAGTTTCTTCCAACTCGGTTTTGTCATCATGCTTCTCTTTACTCTTCTTTATGCCATTGGCGGGAAACCTTTCCTGAGTCTGCTGACCAGTGACCGGAATGTCATCACAGCTGCCGGCCCCTATTTTTATTGGGCTGTGGCCATACCCTTTGCCGGCGTTGCCGCCTTCCTTCTGGATGGTATCTTTGTCGGGATCATGAATACCAAAGGTCTGCTGATCTCTTCCGTCATTGCGGCAGTTTGTTACTTTGTCGTATATATCCTGTTCCGGAAAGTCTTGGGCAATCATGCCTTATGGCTTGCTTTTGATACTTATCTGTTGGCAAGGGGTGTGGTAGAAGCTGGATTATTCTGGAGACTGAAAGTCAAGGACTGATTGCTTCTGAAAGCTTTAAATTCTAAAAAAATCTCTCAAAAGAGCCTGTAATTCTAAAAAAATCTCTATTTTTGCACAAAAAGGCCAGAACTATGGAAGAAAATCTTTTTGGAAATGAAATTGTTATATCTTCTTCTGATCCGGAAATCTCACGGAAAATAACGAAATTAAAGAAAGATGGGAGGATTATTAAGATAGCTTCCAGAGTCTATACTTCCAATCTGAATGATACTCCGGAACATATTGTGCGTAGGAATATTTTTTATATACTTGGTAAGCTATATCCTAAAGCAGTGATTAGTCATCGTTCGGGTTTTGAGTGTAATCCGACTAAAGAAGGCGAAATCTTTCTTACTTATATTTATACTCGTAATATACATTTGCCAGGAATAACTGTACATCTTATGAAAGGGCCGAAGGATATGCCGACTGATTCTCCTTTTATGGAAGGGTTATATTTATCAAGTGAACCGCGTGCTTTCCTTGAGAACTTACAGAAAGGGCAAACTCGATCAGGTGTTTCAAAATGTTTGAATAAGGAAGATTTGGAGGATAAGCTGGAAAAGAAAATCCAAACCAATGGAGAAAAATCAGTCAATGAGTTAAGGGATAAAGCAAAACTGATCGCCCCCCAACTGGGCATGGATAGGGAATTTAAACGTCTTGACAAAATAATTGGGGCTTTACTTTCTACAAAGTCTTCAAATAACCTTTCTTCACCTTTAGCAAAAGCACGGGTTCTTGGAGAACCGTATGATGCCGAAAGAATTCATCTTTTTAATATCCTTTTTAATGCACTTAGGTCAAAGGAATTTCCTCGTTATCCGGAACCGAATACAACAAAACTTTCTTATAAGAATTTTGCTTTTTTTGAAAGTTACTTCTCTAATTATATTGAAGGGACAGAATTTGAACTGGAAGATGCCAAGAAAATTATTGACACAGAGACGCCAATGTCTGCGCGTAATGCTGATAGTCATGATGTCCTAGGTACATATTATATTGTATCTAATCGAAAGGAGATGTCGGTTGTACCTGAGAATGTTGATGAGTTGTTTACTATTCTTCAGCGTCGTCATTCTATTATGATGTCTGCTCGGCCGGAAAAAAATCCGGGCCTTTTTAAGATGCGGAATAACAGGGCTGGTGATACCCATTTCGTGGATTATAGATTGGTAAAGGGTACATTTAATAAGGCTTTTGAAATTTATCAGGCGTTAGATGACCCGTTTACAAAAGCTGTCTTTATGCTTTTTGTGGTAAGTGAAATTCATCCTTTTGCCGATGGTAATGGCCGTATTTCTCGTATCATGATGAATGCAGAATTGACTGCTGCCGGTCAATCAAAAATTGTTATTCCAACCGTTTTCCGTGATGATTATCTTGGGGCTTTGAGACGACTGACGAGAAAACAAGATCCTTCTGTTATCATTAAAGCTATGGAAAGAGTCCGACTGTTCAGTAGCAATATCAGAGGAGAAAATTTCGAATCAATACAAGCCTATTTGGAATCTACTCATGCTTTTGATGATGATGGTCATATTTTGCGGTTCTAAATTCTAAAAAAAACTCTCAAAAGAGCCTGTAATTCTAAAATTTATCCTTGTTGCTGATATCCCTTAGGCTGAGCCGCGATTACTTATGCTCAGCATACTGAAGCAGATTATCTGGTGCATACAATACAGCCGTATCTTTTCATCAGGAGCGTATTGAAGGTGCAGATGCCGGATCGTTTATAGATCTTGGCTTGGGTTACGACAAGGAGCGTTACCAAAGATAGCTTCAGCACTTGTTTTTATGGCAGGGAAATTAGTGACTGACTTTGCGCCAGCTATTTGATTAGTATTTGTAAATACACCTTCCTTTACATCACTCATGGCGATTGTGTGTGTTACTGTCGATAGCTGAGAAGAAGCCTGTGGAAATTTCTTCAAGGTAAAAGGAGTATTCTTGAAGCTAAGGGTCAAGGATTAATATTTCTATCTTTTGTGAGAGGAGAGACGTTAATTCCTACAAAAGTAGTGACTGAACGTGGAGGCAGGGTCGTGTCACCATTCGTCCTGCCCACCGGGGCAAGGTCCTCTGTGGAGATATTCGACGTCCTGTACATCTGCCAGGAAGGGACAGCATCATTGCTGGTCTTGAAATGAAAAGGTTTTACGGACTCTGAATAGTTGATAGCTACCACCGTCCATCTGCCATCCGTGTTCTGATAGGCTGAGCACATGATCCCATAAGGATCAGTAGCACCTTCAGAGATACTGTTCCCCAGGGAGTCTTTTGCCTGGATGTCATATCTGACAGCTCCCGGGCGGATAAAACGACTGTAGTTGCCGACTGTCCAGAGGAGCTTGGAATCTATTGCATAACCATCCTTTTTATCAGGCGTACTGTAAGCGCGGATCAGTCCATCCTTATAGTCACCACCTACAGCACGCCACCAAGACCAGCTGCAGGCATTGCCGAACACAAGGTCATAATGTATGATTCTTGCTACATAGAGGGCTGTCTTCATGGAAAAGTCATAACCGTTGCCACCGCCTATTTCCTGGTCATTATCCATGATACAGATTTCCGAGGCCCAGAATTTCAGGTTATATTTATGAAGAGAGTCCCGTAGAGCCACACGGCTATCATGCATATATTGTACCGGGGTATCTGTCCAGTAATCATGTCCGGCGATGAGATGAGCCACGTTGGGAACAGATCCAATGTAAGTTCGGCTACTGTCTTTTGAGAATAGTGTCCGGATGGTGTTCCCGCGTTGCCAACTGGTACGGTAAATGCCCATCAGGCAGCGCAGGTCTGAACTTTCATTTACGATGATTTTCGTGTTGACATGTTGCCGGACAAATTGTTTGCCCATGATCCTGACTAACCGGGCTATCTCACGGTTGGTAGCAGGTGATCCTTCCTGTTTAGGCCCCTTCCAGTTCCAGTTGCCGTCCGGCTCGTTCACCGGAGAGATATAGTCAAAGTGAATGCTGTCGTGTTGTTCAAGGCCCTTCAGTGAGGTGGCGATAAACTTTGCGAACCGGCCATAGCAATTCTCGCGGAGATTCATAGTCCCGTCTCGCCCTGTGTTGGTTGCCAAACCATTCTTCGTAAAATAGACAGGCGCAGAATTGAGAAAAGCCAGGAAATGCGTTACACCTCTATCCTTGGCCAGTTTCAGAAAGTTACGTTGTCCTTGTTGCGCTTTCCAGTTATAGGATCCGTCAGGCTGCAGGAAGCATCCGGTACGTGTAAACCTCTGGATATGTGAAGCGTCACCCTGACCGGCACTTCCTGCACCGAGGTTGAAACGCCACAGAGACAGTCCGATTCCACGGGGTTTCCCCGATGCATCCTTTGCCATGCTGAACAGCCAGTCGGCAATCTGCCGTTGCTGTTTCTCAGGCCATAGACCCAAATATCTCATGCTCCAAGCGTCGGAAGCTCCGAAATGGTTAATGGTCTGTTCCTGACTATCTATGTTGATTACATATTTTTCCACTTTATGATTATCAGCATAGCAGAAACTGGTGGATAGTAGCAGCATTGCCAGAAAAGTATTGATCATTTTCATGATTTGAGATCATAAATGATTGTTGCTACAGAGCGTGATGGGATAATAGTTGTATCATAGGAGGAAACCATTTGAAGATTGCTTCCAGAAGTAGTTATATATTCTATCGGATTGTCTGTTGTCCGCCCTTGGATGGAAATATGATTATCGACCTTGACGGATTTAGTCTTGGTATTTGTATATACAATTACTAATTTATCTTTGCCTGGAGAGATGTAAGCAGAAGCGAAGAATTGGTTTCCACTGACAGGTAAGGATACACTTACACGCTTATATCCTGGACGGATAAATAGACTATAATTGCCCAACACCCATAAATTCTTGGTTGATTCGCAGGTGCCACCTTCTGTCAGAGAGCCATAATCACCGCTTACTGGGATCAGCCGAATCAGGAAAAAACGACTTTTCTGGTTCCAGCGTTCACGGTCGCAAGCGGTCCAGAAAGCCCACGAACTGACATTGGCTTGTGTCAGGTCAGCATGAATGACCTCCGATAATGTTAAAGCCAAATCCATTGGCGTGGCATTATCATAATTACTGAACAGATCATAATTGCTGCTCATCATGCTCCATTCCGTTTGGTAAACCTTGAGATTTTTTGCTTTAGCTGCAGCATTGACTTTCTGTCGGGTGCTTTGCAATTGGTCCCACGAGGTATCCAACCAATAACTGTGAGCACAGATCAGAGCGGGGACATGCTTCAGATTACCTATATAATCAGATGAAGATGGATTGAAAAAATCATTCATGACATCACTGCGGCCGTTACCTGCTGTTGCATCAGCCTCATACAAATCATTCCATGCACCAGCTTCATCAACTAAGATGTTGGTGCTGTCCAATCCTTTAGAAGTAAGGCTTTGGTCAAGATTCCGTACTAATTTTACCACTTCGCTATTTTGCCATCCACTGCCTTCCTGACCACCGCTCCAGTTATATTGAGGCTCGTTTACCGGACTGATATAGGAGATAGAATAGCCTTGTTCCTTAAAATGTGCGGCTGTTGTGGCAAGAAAGTCTGCGAATTTATCATAGCAGTCATCTTTCAAGTTGCTGTTTGCTTTACTGTCAGAATAACCTTTCCCGTTCTTTGTATAAAAAACGGGAGGAGTATTGCTGAAAAAAACAAAACTCTTTACACCGTAATTTTTGGCCTTTTGCATGAAATATTGTTGGCCGGCAGCTTTATTCCAGTTATATGATCCATCACTGTTCAGGAAACATTCGGCTCGTCGTTCTTCTTGTTCTATCCCACTTTCATCACCTTGTTCAGCCGTTCCTCCACCTAAGTTGACACGCCACATGGAAAGTCCGATACCTTCCGGTTGTCCATTTGTGATCTTCTGAGAAAAAAGCATCTTGGTAATATCATCTTTGGAATTCTGACTCCAATATTTACCGATGAAATCCATATTCCAGGCATCGGAAGAAGCAAAACCATCAATAGTTTGATAGGTCGTATTCGCATCAATATTTACGGTCATCGTGGTATCTGCATTTCTGGTAAGTACATAATCCGGATGGAAAGTACTTTCACTACTACAAGATAACATCATTAATGTGAATCCTAAAAAAGAAAGTAAAATTTTAATATTCTTCATTGTCAAAAGTAAAATGAAAGCGAATAGAATTTTAAAAGTTTATTCTTGAAAAATTCTGTTCTTCTGTTATAGTTACTGAATATTTCAGGAACAGAATTCAAGAAAAGAGGAATATTCCCCTTTTTGAATTCTGTATTATAGATTGGATCTAATATTCTGGATTCTGCTGGATGCTGCCATTAGACATGGTAATCTCAGAATTAGGAAGAGGGAATAGTTCATCTCTTCCTTCCTTGAAGTAATAGCCCTTGTTACTGTTTTCTTTTTGATTATTTTTTTCATATTTATCTGTAGATTCATACAGATTATATTTCACAAATGTCCCGTTGGGCCCCATGATATTATCAATTGCATACTTGCCATTATCATCTTTCCAGCGGCGGAGATCATACAGGCGATTATCTTCAAGAGCTAATTCCAGTCGGCGTTCCAACCGTATAGCATCACGAAGTTGCTTGCCCGTGGAAGTGACATCCGGGAGTTTTACACGTTCCCTGACCTGATTCAAGCCCCATTGAGCTTCTGCATCATTACCAAGATCATTTTCCACTTCTGCATACATCAGCAGTACATCTGCATAGCGTAACAGGCGATAATTGAGAGGAATATGCGGTGCATCGTATGGTTGGGGACGTTTTGCTTTCGGAATATACAATTTCATATTGCATCTTGCAGATTTATGTTCATCTGGCATGATACGATAAGGCTTGTCCCTTGAATAGGTCGGATCTCCCGGAATGTAAGTAGCACTGTCTTTAATGATGGTATAAAGTAGCCGGATCGAATCACCTGCATCCTTGAAAGCCTTCTCCAGGTTACTTGTTGGCAATCCCCATGACCATCCCTCATCATCACGTGATCCTGTTACGACAGAAATTCGTTCTCCAAGGTTATAGGTGATATTACTGTTGGTCTGGACTTCAAATAAGCTCTCTTCGCTGTTATTATGGTCCATACTCCAGACATCACCAAAATTGGGTAATAATTTGTATTCAGGTGTGTTTCCGGAATAACTGCCCCGGCAACAAAGATCTTGTAGTAAAGGCTCTGCTTCCTTATATTTATCTTCGTAAAGGTAAACCTTAGCTAATAGACCTTTGGCTGCACCACTGGTAGCACGTCCCAGGTCTTCACTGCTGTATTCACTTCTTTTAGGGAGTTTTGGAATGGCTTCTTGAAGGTCTTTTTCAATCTGGGCATAGGTTTCTTCTTTCGTTGCCCTGGTGATCCCCCTTATTTCTGAAGGCATTTTCAGTCCGAGCACTAAGGGTACACCTCCGAAATTTTTGACAAGGTCGAAATATTCAAAGGCTCGTATGAATTTTGCTTCTGCTATATAGCGGTCACGAAGGGTGGAATCATTGAAATGCACTTCCGGAATACGTTGGATGGCAATGTTGCAACGGAGTATTCCTTTGTATCGGTATTGCCAGAAATTCTGAGCGCAATTTCCTCCATTGATGGTATTACCTGTATAATGAGCCAGATCACGGTATTCTCCAGGATCCTGTGTGGTGTTTCCCATCCATTCATCATCGGTGCACATATCACCACAGACATAGAATTTCTGTATTTGCCACCAGTCATCAAAGAAGATACTCTGATAGCATCCTGTGATTTGTCTTTTGCATTCATCTTCATTTGAAAAATAATTATTCAGATCCTGCTGACCTTTAATGGGTTGGTTCAGAAAATCGGAGCAGGATGCTAATCCGAGGATAAATACCCCGGCTGTTATGAAACTAAATATATATCTATTCATAATCATTCTGATTTTATTGATGTATGTATCTAAAAGTTCATGTTAACGCCAAACAGGAATGTACGTGGGTTAGGATACCCGGTATAGTCTATACCTGCCTCTGTTACGCTGCTGCCAAGAGAAGCTGTTTCAGGATCTTCTCCAGAATAACTAGTGATGGTAAACAAATTCTGAGCGGAGAAGGATAACCGTAAGGAGTATTTGTTATTGAACCACTTCTTAGGTAATGTATAACCGATCTGTAACAGTTTACAGCGGAAATAAGAACCATTTTCAACGAAGAAATCGGATGGACGTTTATAGTTCATATTTGCATCGTTGACGGAGAGCCGGGGGATGTCATTACTTGTTCCTTCGCCATGCCAGACTTTGTTATAAGTGCCTGCATAAACGTTCTGGCCTCCAACTCCGGAATAGCGTCCACGATTCTCATTGAAGATGTCATTCCCAAGCGTACCATAGAAGTTAGCCTGGAAATCAAAGTTCTTCCAGGAAGCATTAAGATTGAAGCCAATCATCAGATCCGGAAATGGGTCTCCGATGTAAGTCTTGTCTTTTTCGTCAATGACTCCATCATGATTCAGATCTTTGTACCGTATATCTCCAGGCTTGGCATTTGGTTGGAGTGGAACTCCATGTTCATTGGTATAGGACATTACTTCTGTCTCATTCTGGAAAAGTCCATCTGTCTTGTATCCATAGAATTGGCTAATGTCTAGCCCTTCCTGGTTGCGAATGATGTAATCACCGTTAAAACCACCGGTATAGATTGGTTCGCCTAATAACTTGATGGCTTTATTTCTTACGGAGGTGAGGTTGATCCCGGCGCCGTATTGGAAATCACGGATGTGGTCATTCCAGTTGGCACTGAATTCCCAGCCTCTTGCTCTCATCTTTCCGACATTTTCCCACATCTGTCCATTCCACATAGGATAACCTAAAATAAGAAGGTTATCTTTCTTCATCAACATATCATGTGAAGTCTTATTAAAATAATCAGCTGTAATCTTCAGACGATTTTGCAATAGGGTCATATCTACTCCGATGTCATAATCTTCTACAGTTTCCCATTTCACGTTAGAGTTTCCAATTGATCCTACAGCGGTACCGACTATGCGTGATGCATCTGTGCCGAACACATAATCTGCTGCACCGATAGAACTGATATATGCGGAATTGTCGATATTCTGATTCCCGACTTTACCCCAACCCATCCGGATTTTTAGGTCGTCGAAAAGATGTTGATTCTGCATAAACGGTTCACCGGTTACTCTCCAGGCTGCGGAAATAGCTGGGAATGTAGCGTACTTCTTTCCTTTAGGGAATTTAGAGGAACCATCAATACGTACTGATGCAGTCAGATAATAACGTTCATCATAGTTGAACATAGCACGTCCAAGATAAGAGATCAGTGAGGAGTATGAATTTGTGCCTGATGCTTTCATGTTGTTTGTGCCAGCACTTACATATCTCATATCTTTCATGTTGGAAGGAATATCTTCTGCATAGGCATCATCCCAGTAATCAGCAAAATGCTCCATCGTATAGCCACCCATTAAATTGAGGTTATACTTCTTCTGAAATGATTTGATCCATGTGAGGGTGTTGGTCCAGTTCCAGTCAATCCAATTTTCCATGTGCCGATCGGCATTGCTGTTGGTGTTCTGTTCCAGATTATCAATGAAGAAGTTGGGATTGTAAGTGTCGGACAAGCGGAAGCGGGCATTCATGCCAAACTGTGTTCGGAATGTCAGTCCTGATATGGGGGTAATACTTATATAGGGGGTTGTCAGCAATCCATATTCATCTGAGTTGGCATCCAGTCGTCTCATTGAGGCTACAGGATTCCATTCCTCATTATTGTTGGAGCGGGCATAATTACTGTATTCGTTACTTGTCCATTCGCTTTTTGGACGCATAACAGGTGTTGTCGGATCCATTGCCATAATGGAACCCATTAAACTCGGAGTATTATCCCAATTTTCATATTTAGGGGTAAAGTTGATGCCTGCTTTCACTATTTTGTTGAAAGTATATTCCATACTGAAGCGTGCAGTGACTTTCTGCCAGTAGCCAACTTTATATTGGGAATCTTGCCGGAAGTAACCGAGACTGGCAGAGTAAAGGATTTTATCATTACCACCGGAAAAGCCTAAATCATAATTCTGCTGTAATGATACGTCTCTCATGCACTGGTTCCACCAGTCCGTACCTTGAGAATCTTTAATGTTGTTGATGCCTTTATAGGAAGGCTCATTCCCATCATTAATAAAACGGGCTTTATATACTTGCTCATATTCTGAGGCTTTTGCCATGTCTGGTTTGTGAAGAGTTTGTAACCCCATGGAGGCAGAACCTGTAAATTTAACAGCACCTTTTTCTCCCTTTTTTGTAGTGATTAAGATGACGCCATTAGAACCACGAGTACCGTAGATAGCTGCTGCAGAAGCATCCTTTAGGACTTGCATGCTTTCTATGTCGTCTTTATTCAGAAAATTGATGTTTGTACCGACCGGCATACCATCTACGACATATAGAGGGTCAGAGCCGTTAATTGTGGATACACCACGGATAATAACACGAGGAGATGATCCCGGAGCACCTGAATTAGAAATCTCAACACCGCTAACTTGTCCTTGAAGGGCATCCATAGCATTGCCGGTATTCAAATGCTCTAGTTTATCCCCCTTGATTGCAGAGATACTGCTGGTTAGGTCTCCTTTCCTTACAGAACCATAACCGATGACAACTACTTCATTTAAATCGGAGGAAGCATCGGACAAGATCACGTTAACTATTTTACGTTCACCAACTTTGACGGTTTCTGTCTTGAAGCCGATCATGGAAAAGGTGAGCGTGGCATCTTTATCTGCATTTATGGTGTAGTTGCCGTCTATGTCGGTAATTGAACCACCTGTCGTGCCAGATACTCTGACAGTAACACCAATAAGCGGTTCTTTATCGGATGAAGAGATTACTTTTCCGGTAATCTTTGTGCTCTGTGCATTTGCGCTAAGAGCACAAAGACATACCAATATCATAATAATGTATTTTTTCATTTCTGTTAGGTTTTAAGTTTCTTATTATTTGACAAGATATAACCTGGATCGTAACAAGGAGGTATCGAATTCGAAACGATATTTCCCAGAGGTCTTGACCGTAACAGGGGTCATGTTATTACCATCATCCAGGGTGTTATATTCATTCTCTCCTGAATCGGGAACACCTTTCGCTTCAAATCTGTAGAAAGGAGATGGCCACCAGCCCCAATTGTGCTTGGGCGTAATTGTGAAGCTGATTTCTGTACCGGCAGTTAGCGTCATTTCACCATAGAACAGATATGGATTATTTGGATCCTGTGTGAGAATAAAGGGATTGGATGTAGACCAGTTTCCTGCTCCAGGCAGATTCTCTCCTGCAAGACTTAGCTGGTAAGGTTGTGTCTCGCCACTCGTACCATTTAAGAACATGGGCTGGCCTTCTGGAAATGGCTTGTCAGTAGGTTTGTATTCTTGGATGGAATATTCTCCACTTACAGTGTTGAAATCAATCTCATAGTAGGCAATATCATTGAGTATGATAGGCTTGGAAGTAGACGGATTGCTGGTCAGAACCTTATCGTTGTCCGGATCAATTCCAAAACAGATAGGAGAAAAATCAGTCTTCTGTGGTATGAATCTGATTTGAGTACCCTTAGCCTGATTATAGTACCGTGCCTGATATTGGTACTTACCGGTATGGGTAATCAGCATGGGGACACCGAATAGATCACTTGAAAGTTGGGTTACGTCCGTGACATCTGAGAGATACATCTTTTCGAAATCAGGCATATCTGATACACTGATACGGCTATTAGCCGTTACCTTATTGTTAAATTTATCAGCAGCAGTGATGGTCATCTCGTATGATACTTCACTCTGAGGTAATAAATAAGTCTTCTGAAGAGTATAGGTCTTGACATCACCGGTAGGAATACTATCGTTGATCTGAAGTCCGGGGATTTCAACTTTTATATAACTTAAGGCCTTATTGTCATTAGCTATACAATTGAGGGTAAGTTTTGGATTCTGTTTTAATACGGTAATCTCGCTTGATGGAACGGTCGTAAATGTAGGAGCTGTAAAATCTCCGTCAGGAGTTACGAGTACTGTGGCATCAGTAGTGTGTCCACAGACATCTTCGGCTGTGATCTTGACCGGAAATTGCTGATTGTCTGTCCACTTATCACTGGAGGTATAGTTATAGCTTAGGTGATATTCATGGAGCAATGTGTCCGGATGGTCTTCTAACAGATTGATGGTCTTGTTAAGAAACATTTCACTGTTTGCAATTGTAATACTTTTCAGTCCGTCAGCATCTTTTATAAGGCCTTCAATCGTAAATTGACGTCCTGGCTCTGTCTGAATATGGTCAGTAGTCAACGAAATAGTAGGAGGCTGGTTATCGACAGCTGGGTAATCGTTGTCATTATTACAAGACTGGAACAGAATTCCTGTGATAGTACATAGTATAAATAACATGGTACTGGTCAGTTTGTTAATTTGATTATTAAGCATACAGATATATATTAATAAAAGTTTTTAGTTTGCAAGTTCTTGCTTTTTTCCCCCCCTCGTTTAGGTTGGCCCCTGGTATTGATTAAAAAAGTTCTTGTCGGGAATTGGACGAGTTATTGTACTTTGTCTATACCGCTGCAAAGATAACTTAACCATGGAGAAAGCATGTCCCTTATTTGTTATTTATAGGGTACAAATTGTGAAATCACTTGCCCTTATGCCTTTTTTTTTCGTTCTTATACCTTTTAATTGCTATATTTGCTTTTCGTTTTCAATGTTTGCATCCCATGAAAAAATATATATCTATCCTGTTCCTGCTCGTTGCCAGTGAACTATGTGCAGCACAGAACGTGCCTTATCATATTTTTACAACTATCTCAACCTCTCTTTCTGACAATTATGGAAGCATCTTCTTTGATCATGACGGATTGATGTGGCTGGGAACGAGTTTGGGACTGAAATTATATGATGGGTATACAATGAAAACTTTCAAGTCGGATGCTTTTTCGCCGAACATCCTTCCGAATAATGTCATACATAGTATCACCGAAGACCATCATGACGGTTTATGGATCGGCACTGAAAACGGGTTGGTCCGGATGGATAAGCGGACGGGGAAAATACGTACCTTTTATCTGCCGGGGGAGAATCAGAGGATTATCTACACTTTGTTTTGCTCTAAGGATGGAACCATCTGGATCGGAACGGATGGGGGACTTTCCTGCTTTCTTCCCCGGTCCAATCAGTTTTATACTTATAACAGCAGGAATAGCCGGCTCATCTCTCCGAAGGGTAATTCCGGGAGAATGGGCTCGTATAGTGTCAAGTCCATTATTGAGGATAATCAGGGGAATTTGTTCCTGGGTACCTGGAATAATGGGCTGATACGCTTTCGCAGGGGAAGCCACTGCTTTTATTCTTATCCGAAACTGAATGCTTTCAATTCGGCTTATTCTCTTTATCTTGACAAGCGCCATCATCTCTGGATCGGAACCTGGGAATACGGTATGTTAAGGATGGATCAACCGGAAAATGCTGCCCATCCACAGATCCATCAGTATCCTTACAAGAGTCATTATTTTGATACTTATTACCGGATCATTGAAGACCCGGTGACAAATACTCTATGGGCTTGTTCCTGGGAGGGGGTCAGCATTATGGATGAAAATCATCCGGATGTGGGCTGGAAGAACTATACTTTTGCTGGAGTGAATGATCTGAAATTCAGTAAGGATATTGCTACTGACGGATATGGAAATATATGGATCGTGAATCAAAATGGCGGTATTGTTCATATTAATACGTATCCGTCTCCTTTCCATTTTTATTCCCTTAATACGGCGAGCTCGGGCCTTTCTATCAATTCTATAGGCCCCATGTATACTTCGGATGGAATAAACTTCTGGATTGGCATGTTCCCTTATGGACTTGCTTATTATAACTGTGACACGGGGGAAGCTAGGTATAATAATGCCATCAGTGGCTTTTGCTCGATTCCCTCAAAAATGCTGGGAGGAACTTTGTCGGCGATTATCAGACGAAGTAATGGTGAACTCTGGTTTGGAAGTAACAGCAAGGGAATCCTGGTAAGAAAGACGGATGGAACCGTTGTGGCGCTCAATCATAAAAATACTTCCTATATTACAGATGATTATGTGAAGGCGCTATTTGAATCTCATAACAAAATTCTATGGATTGGTGAAAACAAGGGAGTCAGCATCGTCTATCCTGATCATAAAGGCCTTCGTCTTCATTTTCGGGGTAGAGGAGATAATGTTTTCTCCCAGTGTGATGTCCATAATATCACGGAGGATGATCGTGGAAACATCTGGATAGCTACGGATAATGAGGGCATTTTCAGGATCAGCGGGGATCCTTACCATCCTGGATCACTTCTATATCGCCAGTATGATCCGGGGCATAAGAATTTTGCAGTGGATGATGCTATTGCATGTTATCAGGATCATTATAAACGGTTCTGGGCTATCTCTGATGATGGTGGACTTTTTTTGTATGACTCCGGAAAGGATGCGTTCTTGCCCATGAACCAGACTTATCATATCAATGGTGACCGGGTCTCCACTATCAATGAGGACAAGAAAGGAAACTTATATCTGACTACCGGGGAAGCGCTTGTCAGGTTGTCTTTTCATCGGGGCAGACTCCCGGAGGTGATGAGTTTCTCTAAAGAGGATGGCCTTAATGATGTTTTGTGTACGCTCAATTCTTCCTTCCAGTGTGGCGATCATATTTACATTGGCAGCCGGACGGGGTTCTATTCCTTTATTCCTCAACAGCTAAAAGATCATTTTCATCATAAGAAATGTAATTTGGTCATTACAGACTTCCTTATTGATGATAAACCTTTCAATCAGATAGATTCTGCTCTTAAGTCGCGAATATCTGCAGAGATGCCTATCCGTACTCGTAAAGTCTGTATTCCTTCGTTTATCAAGAAATTTGAAGTGGAGTTTGCCTTGCTTACTTATTCGGATCCGAACGGAAATAAATATGCCTATCAACTGGTAGGGTATGACAAAGACTGGAAATACTGCCGTGACGGTGCCCACCGGGCGATCTATCAGAACCTGCCATGGGGCACCTATCATCTGAGGCTGCGTGCGGCTGACCACT
>NZ_BAACAN010000023.1:0-44750 GCF_054687055.1 Segatella asaccharophila
GCCTAAGCCAATAGCCGCAGACAGCATACCGCAGCCTGCTTATTCTTTTATTGTGTCAAAACAAATAAGTTAAACCTGAATAGCCGATTTATAGGCTGTTCGCAATAAAAACATTTTCGAATGAAAATGAAGAATGCTACTGCAGGCCGGCGTTGATGGAGAAGGCCCTGCTGCTTTAATGTGAGGAAATAAAAATGTTGCTGAAGAAAAGAAATGACGTTTGGGATATGAATGGAAGAATGAAGTATAAGTTGGTGGTTCTCCTGCTGCTCATCTGTGGTATGGTGTCAGCAGGTACGGGGAGAACTAAGGTGAAACCGATGGAGGTGCAGGAACAGCACTTCCTGAATATACCGGCCACGCAGCCTCTGGCGGTCTACTGGTACTGGATATCGGACAACATCTCTGAAGAGGGTGTAGTCAAGGACCTGTATGCGATGAAGCGGGCGGGCATTACCAGAGCTTACATCGGGAATATCGGCATTCAGGATGTCCCTTATGGTAAAGTCAAGTTCATGTCACCGGAATGGTGGCGGATCCTGCATACGGCCCTGAAGACGGCCACAAAACTGGGAATAGAGATCGGTATCTTCAATTGTCCGGGATGGAGCCAGTCGGGTGGCCCGTGGATCAAGCCTTCGGAGTCCATGCGCTATCTGGCATCCAGCAGGACGGAAGTCCAGGGCCCTTCGTACTACCATGCGGCTCTTCCGGAGGTGGGCAGGGACGCCCAGGACGTGAAGGTGCTGGCCTATCCGGATATTCGGCAGGGCTGTACTTTCGTACCTCTCCAGAAACTCGACAGTGCTTCGGTCATTGACCTGGTGAGCCCGTCGCCGGCGATCGTCCGGAGCGTGACTATCCAGACGGTCCACGCTCCTCACCGGACGGATGCTGAACTGTTGGTAAAGGAGAACGGCCGTTACCGCTCCGTGGCAAAATTTGTCATTGACCGGAGCAATGCTTCCATCAACGTGGGATTTGATCCTTATGCCCCCGTGGTCATCTCTCTGCCTGGGATAAAGGGTAGTGAGTTCAGGCTGGTCATTGACCGGCAGAGTGCGGGAATGATCGAGAGCATAGACCTTTCGGATGTCCCCCGTGTGGAGCGCTATCCGGAAAAGACGCTGGCGAAGATGTGGCAGACTCCGCATCCGATGTTCTATGACTATCTCTGGAAGAAACAGCCGGTATGTACGGACAAGAGTGAGATCGTCCCGGTAAACAGGGTGCTGGACATCACGAAATATATGGATTCACAGGGCGTGCTGTCCTGGAAAGTTCCGGCAGGCCGCTGGACGATCCTCCGTACGGCGATGCTGACCACCGGCCAGACCAATTCCCCGGCGAGCCCGGAGGCTACGGGCCTTGAGGTGGACAAGATGAGCAAGGCTCATATCCGTACTCACTTCAATGCTTATCTGGGGGAGATCCTCAGGCGTATACCGGCGGCAGACCGGAAGACGTTCAGGATCGTGGTCGAAGACAGCTATGAGAGCGGCGGCCAGAACTGGACTGATTCCATGATCCCTGACTTCAGAAAGCGCTATGGCTATGATCCGGTGCCTTATCTGCCGGTCTTCCGTGGTGTCGTCGTCGGCTCGGAGGACCAGTCGGACCGTTTCCTGTGGGATGTGCGTCGCCTGGTGGCCGATGAGGTGGCCTATGACTATGTTGGCGGACTGCGGAAAGTGAGCCATGAACACGGACTGACGACGTGGCTGGAGAATTACGGCCACTGGGGATTTCCGGGAGAGTTCCTGCAGTATGGGGGCCAGTCGGATGAGGTGTCCGGAGAATTCTGGAGCGAGGGAGACCTGGGGAACATAGAGAACCGTGCTGCTTCCTCATGCGGTCATATCTACGGGAAGAAGAAAGTGTGGGCGGAGTCGTTCACGTGCGGCGGTCCTGATTTCACCCGCTGCCCTGGGATCATGAAACCCCGCGGGGACCGCTTTTTCACGGAGGGGATCAATTCTACCCTGCTTCATCTTTATATCGAGCAGCCGGATGAGCGTGTCCCGGGCATCAATGCTCCTTTCGGCAATGAGTTCAACCGTCATAACACCTGGTTCTCCCAGTTGGATGTCTTCGCTAAATATCTGAAACGCTGTAATTATATGCTCCAGCAGGGCAGGTATATTGCCGACGTGGCCTATTTTATCGGTGAGGATGCCCCGAAGATGACGGGGATCTGTGAGCCCTCGCTGCCGAAGGGGTATTCCTTTGACTATATCAATGGCGAGGTGCTCATGAAGGATGCTACGGTGCAGGATGGCCTGCTCACGCTGAAGAGCGGCATGCAGTACCGTGTGCTGGTGCTCCCTCGGATCACTACAATGCGTCCGGAGATGCTGCGCCAGATCCGGAAACTCGTAAAGGAAGGACTGACCATCCTCGGCCCGGCTCCTGTACAGTCTCCGAGCCTGCAGGGCTATCCGGAGGCAGACAGGGAGGTTCAGGCGATGGCCGGGGAACTGTGGAACCCGGACACGAACCCGGGTGGAAACTATTCCTGTTATGGCAGGGGACGGGTTTACCCCGGGAATACTTCATTGAAGAAGGTCCTTGATGATCTGAAGGTCATTCCTGACTTTCAGAGCAATGTTGATTCGCTGCTGTTTATTCATAGAAAACTGGCTTCCGGGGAGTGCTATTTTATCTCTAATCAGAGTGGCAGGACGCAGGATTTCAATGCTTCCTTCAGGGTCAGTGGCCTCCGGCCGGAGTTATGGAACCCACAGACGGCGGAGATCCGCCTGTTGCCCCAGTATCAGGAGCACCCTGAGATGACGGAGATACCTATGGAGCTCCAACCTTATGAAAGTGCTTTTGTGGTGTTCCACCGGCCTTCCGCAAAGCGTAAGATGGAAGGAGAGAATTACCCTGCCGGCCAGTTGAGGCTGGCGGTTTCCGGGCCGTGGAAGGTGACCTTTCAGGACGGGAGAGGCGGTCCTGACGGACCGGTAGTCTTCGATTCCCTGTCAGACTGGACGAAGAGTGCTGATGAGCGGATCAGATATTTTTCCGGTGAGGCTACCTATATGACATCGTTTAGGATGAAGGCATTGCCGGCAGGGCAGACTTACCTGAACCTGGGCAGGGTGATGGTTATGGCGAAGGTGATGTTGAACGGTCATGAGGTCGGTGGCGTATGGACCAGGCCTTATCGCCTGAATATCACTAAGTACCTGAGAAAAGGTGAGAACCGGTTGGAAGTGACGGTAGTCAATGACTGGATGAATCGGCTCATTCATGACAAGAGCCTGCCGGAGGGGGATCGTATTACCTGGCAGACATTCAGTTATCTGAAGGCGGATACGCCGCTGCAGTCATCAGGACTGCTGGGACCTGTGGAGATCTGGTCCTATCCGTACCAGATGCTCCGCTAAGGTAACTCTTCTTTACTATCGGGTTCAGTTAAAGTCTTGTTTACAGTCAATTCTCGTCTCTATGCACCATAGAACCCATCTCTATGGTGCATCCAGCTCTTCTCTATGGTGCATTGGGGTGGGGTGTTATCCACCATTTTGGTACACTAAAATGGTGGATAACGCAAGCCTTTCAGAGGCAGCGTATGGAGCAGCAGTGGTACTGATAGGGATATGGCATCAGGTAAGCGGACGGTAATATACAGTGAGTAGATGTTATGCAGGTTTGGATATCAGTATGTTCCAGAATAATTTTAATCATCTTTAATTTGGTAGTTAAACTCATCTTAATTTAATAGGTAATGAAAAAGACATGTGTTTTTGTATTCTGTTTGTTTTTGGCATTAACAGGTATAAGGGCAGGGGAAACAATACCCCGTCCCGAATACCCCCGCCCACAGTTTGAGCGTTCTGACTGGAGAAATCTGAACGGAGCGTGGACTTATACTTTTGATTTCGGCAATTCGGGGAAAGACCGTAACTTACAGTCTTCTAGTCATTTTGATCATACGATCATCGTCCCGTTCTGCCCCGAGAGTCCGTTATCCGGAGTCGGCTATAAGGATTTTATCAATGCTATGTGGTACCAGCGGGATATTTCGATCCCTTCAGACTGGAAGGGCAAGGAGGTTATGCTGAACTTTGGTGCCGTCTATTATCAGGCAGAGATCTATATTGACGGCAAGTTCGTGAAGGGCCACATGGGTGGCAGTACTTCTTTTTCCGTCAACATCACCCGTTATGCTGCCCCTGGTACGACCCATAGTCTGGTGGTTTATGTGAAGGATGACCTGCGGTCTGGGATGCAGCCGGGGGGCAAGCAGTGTACCAACTTTTTCTCTCAGGGATGTTCTTACACCCGTGTGACGGGGTTGTGGCAAACCGTGTGGATGGAAGCAGTCTCTCCTGAGGGGCTGGAATCTGTGTATGCCTGTCCTGACATTGACCAGAAACAACTGGTAGTCTATCCCAGGTTCTACCATGAGTCTGATGACAGACTGACGGCAACGGTGCTGGATGGAAGAAAGGTGGTAGCAGTAAGATCGGTGAGATGCGCGAACAGCGACATTCTGGTGTTGCCGATCAAGAAGATGAAATTATGGAGTCCCGAGTCTCCGTTCCTGTATACAGTCATTTATAAGGTGACAGACAGAAAAGGAAAGATCATTGATGAGGTGAATTCGTATGCGGGCATGCGTAAGGTGTCAACGGAGAACGGATATATCTGTTTGAACAATAAACCCTATTATCAGCGCCTGGTGCTGGATCAGGGCTATTATCCTGACGGAGAATGGACTGCACCTACGGATGAGGACTTGAAGAAAGATATAGAATTGGGCAAGGCGGCTGGCTTTAACGGGGCCCGTACCCATCAGAAAGCCTTTGAAGACCGGTATTTCTATTGGGCTGACAAATTGGGATATTTCACTTATGCGGAAGCTCCGAGCTGGGTCTTGAATATCAATGATGAAATGGCTGCACGCAATTTTATCGGAGAATGGAGCGAGATCGTAGAAAACAGACGTAATCATCCGTCGATAGCTGTCTGGACCCCCTTCAATGAGACGTGGAACTGTCAGCCGGGGACTTATCCGCGTTTGGTCAGGGATGTCTATCACATCACGAAAGCCATGGATCCTACTCGTCCCATCAATGATGCGAGTGGTGGCAGTCATGTGGCCACGGACCTCTGGAGTGTTCATGACTATGAGCGTAATCCGGATAAGTTGGCCAAGGTGCTGACCTTTACCAAAGGGCAGGAACCTTACAGTAATCTGCAGGGGAAGGATTTCCTGGCATCGTATGACGGCCAGCCTTATATCATAGATGAGTGTGGCGGCCTGCCCTGGATCAAAGCTCAGGACCGTCAGACATCATGGGGATACGGAGAGGAGTTCAAGAGTAAGGATGATTTCTATGACTGTCTGCAGAAGGAGATGGACGCGATCAGATCTTGCAAGAACGTATGTGGATTCTGCTATACGCAGCTGACGGATGTAGAGCAGGAAAAGAACGGGATTTACTATTATGACCGGACACCTAAGTTTGATATGAAACGCATCAGGGCGATCTTCAGTAAATGTCCGGCTGCCTTTCCCGTAGCTCCCTGATGACCTGTCAGCATAATCCTCAAGGGGAGAATATTCCCTGAAGGTGTCGAAATCTTTGCATATCTCAAATAATTTCACGAGATTTGCATACGGATTCCGCAGGGCATAACCGTTTAATGATCTGCCGGGGGGCGTGCGGAGATGAATCGATGTATGCCCCTTACCCATGTGATCCTATTTGCACGGCTTTACTTCTTCCGTGGGGGTGCAAGAAGATGATTTATAAGAATAGACTAAAGACATGAGACATAAATATTTTTTAATTTTATTACTGGCCATGATAGGGAGTACTTTCTGTACTTCCCTGAAGGCTAAGAGCAGGATGGAGATTACGGATCTTCTCACAAATTATGAAACCACTCCATACGGTGTGGAAGGCAAACCGGTGTTCAGTTGGAAGATGGATGTGGGGAGAGGTTATAAATCCCTGCAGAAGGCTTATCGCGTTCTGGTAGGGGAATCTCCGGAGGACCTTCAGAACGGGATTTATGTCTATGACAGTGGAAAGATCACTTCCGGCCTGTCAGTGAGCATCCCGTACAATGGCCGGGCCTTGCAGCCTTGTACACGGTATTTCTGGAAAGTTATTGTATGGGATCAGAAAGGGCATCCCTGTGACTCCAGGCCTGTATGGTTTGAGACTTCTTTAATGAACAGTGGATGGGACGGGGCGCAGTGGATCGGCTCAGGACGCCCTCTGCTTTCAAAATATCTCTCAAACTGTATCCTCGATTATGAGGTGCAGATTGCCCGTCACAGCCATTCCTCAGTATTCGTGTTCGGCTGCCGGGACAGTTTGAATTATGTAGGGGCACAACTGGCATTGGGGAAGAATGGAATCCCCTTCTTCGCCTTTCTGCAGACTGAGAATGGAGTGGAAAAGGAAACGGGGCAGACTGACCTGTCGTCCCTGCTCCCTTCCTCTTCTTTTTATGGATCTCATCATGTGCGCCTGATATTGGATTCGGACGGATGTTACTATTACCGTATCTGGGTTGAGATAGATGGAAAGAAGGTCCGGGCATCGGAAAAAGAAGAGGCTTTCCGGTTGTACTTCAAGAACTGGGGGCAACTGTGCCGGTTGTTTGCCATCGGCTTCCGGCAGCCGGAGGGTGAGGATGCGGTATTTTCTCATTTGCAGATTCGTGAGAAAGCCCGTGGAACGGTGTTATACGATGACCCGAAGGTATATACCTTGACTGGAGATGGAAAGTTGAATACCTGGTATCCGGGAGCGGAGATCTCTGCTCCGATGCTCCGTAAGACATTCTCTCTCTCTGGTCGTGTGAAAAATGCCCGGCTTTATGCCACGGCCCGTGGAATCTATGAAATGTATCTCAACGGCAGACCGGTGGCAGAGGACTTCTTGAATCCTGGATGGACGGATTATCGTTTCAGGATCATGTATAATACGTATGATGTGACTTCTCTGCTTCAGAATGGGGAGAATGCCCTCGGTGCAATCTTAGGAAACGGGTGGTGGAGTGACTATTGTGGCTATAACCCGGAGTGGATGGACCAGTATGGGGTAGAGCAGTCCCTGCTGGCCAAACTCGTGATTACTTATGAAGACGGGAAAACTCAGACAATCGTTTCTGACGGGAGTTGGCAGAGTACGTCCAAGGGCCCGATTACAGCAAATAGTCTGTACAACGGTGAGGATATTGATGCCCGAAAGGAGATGCCGGGCTGGTCTACGGCCGGATTCTCTTCCCTGGGATGGGAGCCTGCAACCGTTTTTGAAGCCCCTTCACAAAAGGTGCGGATGCAGCCTTATACCGGACAGCCTGTACGGGTGGATACTGTATGTGCGGCACATTCTATGACGGAACCTCTTCCCCATACGTACATCTATGATATGGGACAAAACATGGTGGGGATCCCCCGGATCCTGCTTAAAGGAAAGGCTGGAGACAGAATCACTGTAAAATATGGTGAGATGACTTATCCTGAAGTGATTCCTGTCGATCCGGTACCTCCTTATACTATAGAAGATTATAAAAAACTCAAAGGACAATTATATACGGATAATTATAGGAGTGCTCTTTCAACAGACCATTATATCTGTAAGGGCAGTCCTGATGGTGAGGTCTTTGAACCTCATTTTACGACGCATGGGTTCCGCTATATCCAGATCACCGGACTGTCAGAACCTCTGGACAAAGAGGATGTAAAGGTCCTGGTCCTCAATTCTCTTCCGGGCAGGCAGGAGAGTTCTTATCATACCTCAGACCGTCTGATCAATAAACTGTATAGTAATATCCAGTGGGGAGAGCGTGGAAACTTCCTTTCTGTTCCTACGGATTGTCCGCAACGTGACGAACGCCTGGGATGGATGGGTGATGCCCAGATCTTTTCCCGTACAGCTTCTTATAACCGCAATGTAAATCCGTTTTTTACACGGTGGTTTTATACGGTCAGGGATAATCAGGGAGATGACGGGAACTTCAGTGATTTCGCTCCTGTTGTAGGAACATCTCCGCAGGGAGGTGACAAGGGTGGAAGCTGCTTCGGTTGGGCGGATGCCGGAATCATTATTCCCTGGCAGGTTTACCAGCAGTACGATGATACCCGCTTCCTTGAAGACCAGTATGATTCCATGCAGAAATATATGCAATATGCAGAAAAGCATGCAAAGGATTATATCGAACCGATAGGAGGTTATGGTGACTGGGTAGCTCCTCTGGGTACCCAGTCTGATTTGACGAATACCTGTTATTTTGCGTATGATGCCCAGTTGATGTCCAAGATGGCAGGAATCTTAGGAAAGACGGCTGACAGTTTGCGTTACCAACAGTTATTCGGACAGATTAAAGAGGCTTTCAATAAACGTTTTGTAGATAACGAAGGATATATGCTCTCCCCGGTGGGGAGTCCTCTCTTTACGGATTCCTATTCGACGGCATTCGGTACAGGCCCCCGGACGAAGATACAGCGGCGCCTTTTTACGGAGACAGCCTATATCATGCCCCTGGAAATGAATTTGCTCGAGGGTGAAGTCAAGCAGAAGGCATTGATTCATCTGTCGAATGTCATTGCAGGCAATCATTATTGCCTGAATACGGGATTCATCGGAACGCCTTATCTCAATCTGGTCCTCTCTCAGAATGGATGTGACAGTATAGCCTATAAACTGTTCCAGCAGACGGCCTATCCTTCGTGGCTTTATCCTGTGTTGCAGGGTGCTACGACGATCTGGGAGCGCTGGAATTCCTATACGATCAAGAACGGTTTCGGACCAGTCGGCATGAATTCCTTCAACCATTACTCTTATGGTGCCGTACAGGAATGGATGATGGAGTATAGTGCTGGCATTCAGCGTGATGATGATCATCCTGCTTACAAGCATTTTTATCTCCAGCCAAGAGTAGGAGGACGGTTCAATTACATCCATGCTTCCTATAACAGTATGTACGGCCGCATCAGCAGCGCATGGGACAGTAATAATCATAATCCGGATATTGACGATGCCTCGAAGTACGGCTATACCTATACGGCCGAAGTTCCGGCCAATACCACGGCGACCCTCCTGCTGGAGATGCCGGACCATGCGAAGCTGAAGATCATCAGGGGCAGGAAGGGCATTCTCGGTCGTCAGAAGAACGGGCACGGATTTCAGTTTGAACTGGGCTCCGGAAAGTATCAGTTTAAAGTGATGAATGAAAGAAAATAGGCTTCACCCATTAAGAATATAAAGCATTTTCCAGTTTTCCTGCTGCTGTTCTGCTGCATGTCAAGTCATGCAGAGGATGACAGTCAGGAATGGATAGTGGGGAATTATACCAGTCAGGAAGTGGTGCTCTCCATGAGATACGGATGATTCCTGTATTTCCGGGATAAAATGATTATGAATGTAAAAATAAATAGAATGAAGAACAGATTATTGCTGTTGCCTGTGCTGGGCAAGTATAGGAAAAAAGGTATTAGTATACTTTTACTGTTTTGGGCTTTTACGTTTTCTTGTTATGGAAATGACTTTAATGGCGGAAATGGGGGACTGATCACTTCGGTCCCTCGCGAGCTGTATGGAGGTTGTCCCGTAGCAAACTTTGCCCTTACTACCCAAATATTAAATGATGGTAGTCTGGTCGGTCACATCTGGCAAAATCCCGGGAAATTAGGTGAATGGTTACAAGATAAAGGGTCATTGCAGTTTCAAATAGTCAAGAATGGAAGGGCAGTTGACCTTTCTTCATTCAGACATAAAAAGATAGAAAGATCTTTCCCGTTCGTGGAAAATGATTATGCCGATGGCTCTATCATGACTTCGAAGTTACATGCTGAAGTGTTTTCTCCTTTGGCTTTTAATGATGAGCACTTGTCTGCACTGCCTGTCCTTATGTTTGAGTTTTCTTTTACAGGGGAGAAGAAAAAGACTGAATCTTTAGAACTGCAGATCACTCCTTCTAAATCGATAAGTGATGCCGTCCGCAACCAGACAATGGCACTTATCAGTAATCAGGGAGGAAAATGGGAGAATGGGAAATTGATTATTCCTCTGACCATTGTGGAAAACAAATCCATGAAAGTGAAGGTCTTATTCGCTTCTTACGATAAGGATTGGATTACAGCCAGTCAATTTGTTGACATTAGAGGATTATGCGATTATACGCTGGCATCCTGGCCACTGCTCAAGGAATATACATCAGCATTTTCAGATCTGTTGCCTCAAACTGGTGATCACCAACTTGATGAATATCTGCGTTGGTATATGATAGCAGGAATTTCTCTTACCAGATGTACGAGGGATAATAAAGTGTTGACGCTTGGGTATCGGGAATTGAACCAGCGGGACTCTTTCTGGACGACATGGATCCATGCTGTGTTTTTCAAAAACATGGAATGGAAGATGATCGAGGAGAGTTATGACCATATTCATCCTTCCGGAAAAGTACCTACTTGTATCCTTCCGGAAATTGATCGCCATGATGATCTGGATATCAATCTGTATTTGATCTTGAGAACGGCCAGATATTATGCCTTATATCATAACCGCAGGCAATTGCAGCAAATCTGGCCGAAGATGCGCCGTGTCATGGACTGGGTGATTTCTCGTGACTTTGACCATACAGGATTACCTCAGCAAGTTTCATTTTGGGCTGATTGGAAAGATACGTCATTCATGCAGGATCGTAAGTATTCGGCTTATGCCTGCCTGATGTTTCTGGCAGCAGCTGACCAAATGAGCAAAATGGCAAAGGTAGTTGATGATCAGGATGGAATTGATGTTTATCAGAATGTTTATCAGAAAGGTTTTGAAAAGATAAACCGGAATGTGGAAGATGGGGGATTATGGAACGGGAAGTATTATGCACAGATCTCCAAGTCAGGGAAACCCTGGGATCTGCTGATACAAGACCAGACCATAGGCATCTTATATGATGTTATTCCCCATGAGAAAGCCATGAAGATCATAGAAGAATTGAATTTACAGAATTCATCACCGTATGGGATCCGGAACTCCTATCCTTTTTTGAAAGGAGTATGTGATGCTCCAGGGGCCTATCATAATGGGGCTGTGTGGCCTTGGTTATCATTCGTGGATGCTTGGTCCAGGATGAGACTCGGCCGGACTGCGGAGGCAATCCGGCTGATCAAGACGGTTGCCGGGTATGATCTGGTAAAGTCTGGTGATTATGTACCTAACGAATATATCAACAGCAAAAATGGTAATAACTGCGGCTATCCCATACAAGGATGGAATGCCAACTTGTTCGGAGTCCTCTTCTTTGGTTATTGTCATCCGCAAATGGCATTTAAATTATAAAGAGATCAGACGATCCGTTATAGATGATGTTTAATAGAAACAGATTTAATCCTTAAAGAATATGAAGCATTTTCTCGGTATCTTTCTTTTCCTGCTGCTGTTCTGCATATCAAGTCATGCAGAGAATGTCAGTCAGGGATGGGTAATGGAAAATTACGCCAAGCAGGAAGTGATGATCCCCATGAGGGACGGAGCAAGACTATATACAGTAGTCTATGAGCCGAAGGATCATACGGTAAAGCATCCGATCATCTTTTGCAGGACACCTTATTCCTGCCAGCCTTACGGTCCGGGCCGGTTCAGTTCGTCACTCTGGAATTCAATGAAGTTCTTTGCCCTTCATCATTATATTATTGTCTATCAGGATGTTCGTGGAACCTATAGAAGTGAGGGGATATATGAGAATATCCGTCCTTTTATCCCTAAGAAAAAGGGAAAGGTCTTTGATGAGGCTTCAGATGTATATGATACGACTGACTGGCTTTTAAGGCACACCCATAATAATGGCCAGGAAGGAGTTATGGGCACCTCTTATCCTGGATTCTATGCGTTGATGGCTGGTTTGTCCGGCCACCCGGCCATCAAGGCGATCTCTCCACAGGCACCGGTGTCCGACTGGTTTATGGGAGATGACGAGCATCATAACGGTGTTTTCTGCCTGGTGGATACTTACCGCTTTGATGCTTCTTTTGATGTTCCTCATCATCCTAATGGTCTTGCACACCTATCCGGAGGGGTCAAATTCCCCAATGATATTTATACGGATTATCTGAAGATGGGGCCGATACGCAATTTCACCAGGACTTTCGGGGATAGTGTCAGATTCTGGAATACTGTTATGGATCACCCTGACCGGGACACCTTCTGGGTCAGACGGACACCTCTTCAATATTGCAAGGCTGTCAAACCGGCCGTGCTGGTAGTTGGCGGTCTCTTTGATGCAGAGGATTGCTATGGAGCATGGAACCTGTATAAAGCAATTAAGAAACAGTCTCCGAAGACTCCGCTCTATCTGACTTTCGGCCCCTGGTATCATGGAGGCTGGAATAATGCTTCTTACCAGAATCTGGGACAGGTGTGGTTTGGTGATTCTACTTCTGCTTATTTCATGAAGAATATCGAGTTTCCGTTCTTTGATTACTATTTGAACCATAACGAAGAAGCCAAGCCGAAGCATTCGGTGAATATCTATTTCAGTGGCGAAAACCATTGGTATCATACGGGCCCATGGCCTCTGCCAAATGTACAGATGGAGCCACTGTATCTGCATGTTGACGGAAAGCTCTCCCTTTCGAAACCTGAGGAGGAGCATGCCTATCGGTTTTATCTCTCTGATCCTGCACATCCTGTTCCTTATACGGCTGATATACAAAACTATCGTAATCGGGAATATATGGCCTCCGATCAACGCTTTGCATCTGCCCGTCCGGATGTGCTGACTTATACGAGTGATGTTCTTCAGGATACTTTGCGTCTTGGCGGTCCCTTGGACGTCGAACTGCAGACGGCCATTTCCTCTACCGATGCTGATTTCGTAGTTAAACTGATAGATGTTTATCCTGATGGATTTACCTATCCTGGAGAAATCAGAGATCAACTCCCCGTAAGGGACTATCCGATGGGCGGCTATCAGATGCTGGTCAGAGGGGATATCATGAGAGGAAAATTCAGAGACGGCTTTGACCGGGAGGTGCCTTTTACTCCAGACAAGATCACCAGAGTAACTTTCCGGATGAATGATATTGCACATACCTTTCTTCCCGGCCACCGGTTGATGGTTCAGGTACAGAGTTCCTGTTTTCCGCTCTTTGACCGTAATCCGCAGACTTTTACAAATATCTATACCTGTGGCGAGTCTGCTTTCAAGCCGTGTACGGTACGTATCTATACCGATAAGGATCATGCTTCCTGTATCATGATACCTGTTTTAAAGGGAAAGATATAAACTTTGCCTTGATGTAATTCTTTCCTTTTCAGCAGCTCTTCCTCGTCTGGAATCCTGCCCTTTGGCAAGGTTCCAGACGATGGTATAGGAAAGATCCTGCAAGAATAAATCATCTCCTGTTTCTCGTCGTTCCTGCTTTTTAGTTTTTTTTAACTAAGTAGCTTCCGCGTTTTTTCTTCTCTTCATATTAGAAAAAGCGTATAAATGGAAAAGAAAGAAATAATCCTGATTATCCGTCAGTTTTTTGATAACACGTTACCCCGCCGGTATCGTGCGTTTGTCAGGAGATGGCTGTTGGACAAAAAAGACCGGCAAGAGAAAGATGACGCACTGTATATGGTTTGGAACCATATAGATGCCAAGGCAGATCGAAGCACCCGTCAGTCTCTACACAAGGTACATGTCCGCCTGGGCATGGAGTCTTCACTTTCTCATTCCATTCATTCCTACATGAAATACGCGGCTGTGGGCTTGCTGCTCGTTTCCGTAGCTTTGGGGACATGGAAATTTATGGACAGGATCGAAAGGCAAAGAGAAAAACTCGAAATCTGTAATGTGCCTGATGGCCAGGTCAAGACCATTTATCTCTCTGATGGTTCAGTCGTGAAACTGAACTCGGGATCTTCTATTGAATATCCACATCATTTTAAGAAAGACCGCCGTGAGGTCTACCTGCATGGTGAAGCAGTTTTCTCGATCAAGCATGATCCTTCCCAACCTTTTCTGGTCCATGTGGGTGATCTGGTCATCAAAGATGTAGGTACCCGCTTTAATGTGAAGGCTTACCAGCCACGTATGGTGGTTACAACCTTGGCAGAAGGCGGCGTACGCGAGTATGATGATAAGTCGGGAGAGTCCGTTTCTATCCGTCTTGTTCCAGGTGAGCAAAGTGTCTTTTATGCCAATACACATAGATTCATAAAGAAAAGGGTGAATGCAGATGATTATATGGCCTGGACAGATGGCAGCCTGATATTCCGGCAGAGCCCGTTGAGCGATGTCATTATGGATATTTCCCGTCACTTTAACGTTAAGGTTCATATCGGGGCGGGCGTTTCTGTAAATCAATTGTTCACTACACAGTTCAGTCCTTCAGAATCTCTGACGGATATGCTTGAAGTGCTCTCCAAGATGGGGGATTTCAAATACAGCATCAAAGACAATACGGTGTATCTTAATTAAGAAGAATCGAATATTAAATATTTAATTAATAATCAAGATGGAAAATGCGAAAGTAGATTTTTGTGACGTTGGGACAGGTATGTTAAGGTCTTTCCTTCTCTTTCTGTTCCTGTTGCCCCTATTGTCGGCATCTGCTCAGACTGTCCGGTTCGGGCAATCGAAGGTGAGCATAAAGACCGCTATTGAGGCGATAGAAAAACAGACCAGTTATTCCGTGGACTACACAGGGAATCTGTTGAACATGGAGAAACTGATTACGGTCAGGAAAGGGTCGAATTCGGTAAGATCTGTGATGAAGCAGATCGCAGGCAAGGATTTGTCCTATTCCATTCAGGGCCGTCATCTCATTCTGTCAGAGAAAGCAGAAAAGAAAGAAATTCCTCCAACGAGAAAGGCGGAGAAAAAATGGGTAAACTTACAAGAGAGTATGCACACCTTGAAGGGGGTCGTTGTAGATAATATCACGAATGATCCGCTGATAGGGGCGACTATTAAGATCGAAGGGCAGCCGGGAGGAGCCGTAACGGATGTAAACGGAGACTTCGTGTTGAGGAATGTATCTACCTCTTCGGAACTGACGGTTTCTTATATCGGCTACAAGACCAGAACGGTGCTGGCTGGTGATCTGGCAGTGATGACTATCAAAATGAATTCTGTCAATGATCAGGTGGGCGAAGTGGTCGTGGTAGGAGCAGGTACCCAGCGGAAAGTTTCCGTGACCGGTGCCATCACTTCTATCAGTGGGGATGAACTGAAGACACCTTCTTCTTCACTTACCAATGCTCTTGAGGGGAAGTTGGCTGGCGTAATTTCTATGGCCAGTAGTGGCGAACCCGGTTCAACTTCTCAATTTTATATTCGTGGTGTAGGCACCTTCGGAGGGAGGACCACTCCTCTGATCCTTTTGGATGATGTGGAGATCTCAGCTGGTGATTTAAACCGTATACCTCCCGAATCCATTAAGAGTTTTACGATCTTGAAAGATGCTTCTGCAACGGCTATCTATGGAGCCCGCGGAGCCAATGGGGTCATGTTGATCACGACCAAGGAAGGGACAGAAAACTCAAAGACTCAGATTCATGTAACCATAGAGAATTCTTATTTAAGTCCCCAGAAACGGGTGAAATATGTGGATGGAGCAACTTATATGGATATGTATAATGAAGCTCTGCAAGCCCGCACTCCGGGCGCTACTCCTAAGTATTCCCAGGAAACTATTGACAATACCCGGAATCATGTGAATCCATACGTTTATCCGGATGTCAACTGGTACAAACTGTTATTTAAAAGTGGCTGTTTCAATCAGCGTGCCAACCTGAATGTAACGGGTGGCGGAAGCCGTGTTACCTATTATATGAGTCTCCAGGCGAACCATAATACAGGATTGCTGAATATTCCTAATAATTATTCGCTCAGCAATAACTATAATGACTGGGAATATATTTTCCAGAACAATATTACCTATAAACTGACGTCCACTACGAAATTAGGATTACATATCAATACCCAGATAGGAAATTCAAAAGGCCCGAATGCCTCTTCTTCTGATATTCTATGGCAGACCTGGAATGTGGATCCTGTTTCATTTCCGGCTTACTATCCGGCAGAAGACGGCGATACCCATATCCGATTCGGTAATGCCATCTTAAGTGGATCGCAACTTTATACCAATCCTTACGCTAATATGCTGAATTCCTTTCAGGAGGATAATTACAGTACCATCAATACGTCTCTGCATTTTGACCAGGATTTGGGCTTCCTGACCAAAGGGCTGAATCTTACCGCATTGATTAATTGGAAATCCTATTCGGATTCCTATTATTCACGTTCCTTGACCCCTTATTACTATCGGGTGGTAGACGGGAGCTGGAGCGCAGACAGTCCCAGTCAGTATACACTTGAACAGGTCGGGGCTTCCGGAACAGATTATATCTCCCAATCAGGGATTACAAGGTATAATAACAATACTTTCTATTTTGATACCCGTCTGAATTATAACCGGCGTTTTGGTGATCATAATATAGGGGCCATGCTGATGTATATGATGCGTGAGTATCGTAGTGATGTTCTTCCAAATAGAAATCAAGGCATTTCCGGTCGTGTTACCTATGATTATCAGGAGAAATATTTAGCTGAGGTCAATTTCGGATATAATGGAACGGAGCGGCTTGCCAAGGGTCATCGATTTGAGTTCTTCCCTGCTGCTTCAGTAGGATGGGTGATCAGTAGCGAGAAATTCTGGAAGCCTATCGAAAAATACATTAACTTTATGAAATTGCGTGGCTCGTATGGTCTGGTAGGCAGTGATGAAACGGGTGAGAGTGCCGGAGCAGCACACTTTCTGTATAAAAACAGTGTTGCACTTGGTGGAAGTGCAGCTTTTTATACAGGAACATCATTTTCTAATAGTATAAGTAAAAGGGGGCCTGGATTTAATAGTTATGCGGTAGAGAATGCACATTGGGAACGAGCTAAAGAACTGGATTTGGGTGTGGATATGAATCTGTTAAACCAAGTTAATGTGGTTTTTGATTATTTCCATAATAAGCGTGATCGAATTCTTTTAAGACGTGGCTCTTGGCCACAGATTATGGGCTATTGGAATGCTACACCATGGAGTAATATCGGAAAAGTAGATAATAAAGGTTTTGAATTAAGTGTGAATTGGCGAAAGAATCTGACCAAAGATTTTCATATAGACTTGAGGGGTAATTTGACTTATAATCAGAACAAATATGTATATGTGGATGATCCCGATTATCCCTACGTATGGCAGACAACTACGGGGAAGCCTCTATCACGGTTGACCGGTTATATTGCAGAGGGGCTCTTTAAGGATGAGCGGGATATTGCATTAAGTCCGGATCAGACTTCTTTGGGAAGTACTCCAAAGCCTGGAGATATAAAGTATCGGGATGTGAATGGTGATGGGAAGATTACTTCCGAAGATGAAGTGATGATTTCTCCTTATGGATCAACTCCACGTCTGCAATATGGCATTGGAATTAGTTTTGATTGGAAAAAGATAGACTTTGGAGTGTTCTTCAATGGGTCAGCCAAACGCAGTATTATGATTAACGGTTTGGATCCGTTCAACACACAAAGTGGACATGGTAACCGGAATGTGATGCAATGGATTGCGGAGAATTACTGGTCAGAAAGTAATCCGAATCCCGATGCCAAGTATCCTCGGTTAGGCCTGACGCAGTCAGATATCAGCAATAATACGCAGCCAAGTACCTATTGGATGCGTTGTGGAAACTTCCTTCGCTGGAAGACTCTTGAAATCGGCTATAGTTTTCCTCATTGCCGGGTCTATTTTAGCGGAGATAATCTCGCAGTCTGGAGTCCATTTAAGTTGTGGGATCCGGAGATCTGGTGGAATACTTACCCATTGCAGCGGACATTGAATATTGGAATACAAGTTAAATTCTAATTAAATCAATTAACTTATGAAAGCATTTAATAGATTCTTGAAAAAACATATACAGATTATTTGTTTACTGACCTTAGTTTTGACCTCTTGTAATTATCTTGATGTGGTTCCTCCTGAAACTGCGGATTTAAAGGATACGATGAAGGATAGGGAGGCAGCATTAGAATTTTTATATTCTTGCTATGCTGGTATACCTTCTTTATTTACGGATGCTTTATATCAATATTATAATTCTTCGGATGAATTTGCTCTTCCTCCTTTATGGGTTAAAGATGCACAGAAAGTCTCTTGGAATGAAGTTTCTCCTACAAACACAGTTGGTCCTTGGAATACCTGCTATAATAATTTAGGACAGTGTCATATTTTCCTTAAGGAACTTGATGAATTAAATCCTAATGGAGTTACAGAAGATGATAAGGTAAGGTGGAAGGCGGAAGTGAAATTTTGTGAAGCATTTTATCATTTTACTCTCCTGAATGCATACGGACCGATACCTTTAGTAACTAAATACTATAGCCAGAATACGGCAACCAGTGATTTCCCGGGCAGAAGTCCTTATGACGTATGTGTAGATTCAATCAGCAACTGGTTTGATGAGGCTGCTGAGAATCTTCCTGCTACCGTTCAGGAGGATGAACTGGGACGGGCAACTTCCACAGCTTGCAAGGCTTTAAAGGCGCGGCTTCTGGTCTATGCTGCTTCTCCACTGTGGAATGGTTCTTTCCCTTATTCGAGTTGGAAAAACAAGGATGGTCAGGAGTTGGTCAGTCATACCTATGATGCCAATAAGTGGAAACGGGCATTGGAAGCCTGCAATGATGCCATTACCTGGGCGACAACGCAAGGAGAAAGATCCCTTTTTAATTTGGCGACATCAGAGTCAATTAGAAATAATGAAAATGTACCTTTGCCAACTATAGATAATGTAGATAGTACATTTAAGGAAAGAGTAATGCTCATGCGTTATCTTATGACAACCACGGAAGATGAAGGAAATAAAGAGACTATATTCGGTGTGATTGCTACTACTAGTACCTGGTATGATAATATAAGAGCTTCCATACCTCATGCTGTTACAAAATATAATGGATCTCCCGTTGGAGGTTATGGCGGGATTTCTCCTTATTTATATACTGTAGAACATTTTTATACCATAGATGGCAGATTGCCAGAAGAGGATTCAACTTTCCCTAAACAATCAGATTGGTTTACCTCTGCAAAATTGTCAAATTCTAATATCATTAAGTTAAATGTTGACCGTGAACCTCGTTTCTATGCCTGGCTTGGTTATGATGGGGGAGAATACAGTTCATTTTTATCTGATGGATCACCTTTAGTAATACAGGCCCGGGTTTCTTCTCAACAGGGGTATAATCCTGATTTATATAATCGGGATAATAATGTAACTGGTTATTTTTCTAAGAAGTGGGTTCAACCTAATATCAAATGGAGGTCTTCTGATAATGGAAATAATATTTCGATTCCCCCTTATCCGATTATCCGTCTTGCAGAACTTTATCTGGACCGGGCAGAATGCTATGCAGCCTTAGGACAGACAGATCAGGCATTAGCTGATTTGAACGTGGTTCGGGAACGAGCTGGTATTTCTGATTTGACAACAGCAGATGTCAGTTCTAAGATGACAATTATGGATTGGGTTCGCAATGAACGTTTCGTAGAATTATGGGGTGAAGGACAACGCTATTTTGACCTTTGTCGCTGGTGTCTGGCACCGGAATATTTGAAGGCTGGTACGAGGATGGGACTGAATGCGATGGAGAAGAAGGATCCTTCTTTCACGGAGTTTAACACTCCGACGAAGGTAAATCAGCCTTTCCAATGGTCTAACAGAATGTATCTGTTGCCTATTGCCAACAGTGAGCTCTATAGTGATCCTCAATTAGTACAGGCACCTGGATATTAAAATTAATAGAATCATGAAAAAAATATCGTATTTCATATTGGTTGTTTTGATTGGGGTCTTTGTTGCTTCATGCAGTAATTCTGAGTATAATCTGGATAACTTAGTCCCTGATCAATATCATAAGGTTGTATACTTTAAAAATGGGGGGAAGCAGAATCTATCACTTTATACCACTCAGTCCGGATATAAAGACAGTCTGGTTATTGTTAAGGCTGGCAGTGATCCGAACCTGAAGGCTGATGTGAATGTGAAGGTGTTGACCCAACAGGAAGTGGATTCCATATACAGTAATGTGGAAGGGGTGGACTATAAAGTGATCCCTTCAGATGCTTATTCCTTCGATGAGGGGCAGGAACTGGCATTTGATAAGGGCGTAACCGGGAAATATTATCCGGTAACTATTGATCCGGTAAAGATCTATCAGCAGATCAAGGCAAATCCTGACGCAAAGTTTGTCCTTCCATTACAATTGAAGAGCAAGTCGGATAGCATTAATTCTACTTTGGACCAGACTTTTATTATCTTTGATGTCAAAAGTCCGCTTGTCGCTTTTCAGAACCAGGTTCAGAATGAGATGATGATCTATAAATCATTGAATATCAATGTCCCGATAAATCTGACAAACAGTGATATGAATAAATGGGATATTAACTGTACTTTGGACCAGACAGAAAATGCACAACTTGTTTCAAGTTATAATGCATCACATAATACTTCTTATGAGGTGTTGCCAGAGAATGCTTATCAAATCAAGAACTTGAATATTGCGCAAGGTACATTCCTGGATACGGCAACGGTTTCTGTTGACAGGGCATATCTGCAAAATGACCATACCTATCTCTTACCCTTAAAACTTTCCGGCACGTCTCTCGGAGATCAGGTAGAGATAGATTCAACAGTAAATTATATCGTGTTGTCAAATCCTACATACGCTATTGTCAACCCGGACCGGAGCTCGTGGAAAGTCCTTTTCTGTAATAATGATAATAAGATGTCGGGGAGCAATTCGGACAATTCCGGCCCATACGCATTGCTTGATGGAAATGTCTATACTTACTGGCACTCTAATTATAGTACGGGTTATGCTTCCAGTTACCAGGCCTCAGGGCATAAACTGGGAGATGATTATGCCTATAATTTTAATGACTATAATGCTTTTTATGCAAAAAGGAAAACTAGTCAGACCGTAATCGTTCTGGATATGCAGACGGTCAAGCATCTGGTAGGTGTGGGAGTTACTCAGCGGCAAAACACGAATTACAGTGACTTCAAATCTTGTGATGTCTATGTCTCCAATGATGATGCTTTTAAGTTCAAGCCTTTGGACCAGGGTGGAACATTGGATGACTATAATAATGTAGCCTCAAATAATTGGGATAAACTCTGCTCGGTAAATAATGTCCCACATCAGAATGCGACTTACTGGCAGAAGACGGACTGGCAGACCATCCAAAATGGAGGAGTAAAAGGACGGTTCGTGAAAATCAAGTTTACGGATTCATGGCGTACGGATGTGTTGAATATGGCTGAATTCCAGGTACAGGAACTGTTGAGTATCAATGGAAATCCAGTAAAATAAAGACGTGGTACATCCCGGTAAGGCGTGATCATGATTGTGCCTGATCCGGGATCTTTCATTTTAATGATTTATATAAAAACGATGAAGAAAATCAATTTCTCTTGCTTGTTATTCCTATTAGGATTTTCGGTCTTGTATGGGTGCAATTCAGCTAACTCATCTCCGGACAACTCAGCAACAGACTTGAAGGTACACCTGACTCCCTCTGAAGTTTGTATAGGGAAGACGGATCAGGCTAATGCGGATGATTCTGTGGTAACCAATATCGTCTGGGATGGACTTTCAGGCTATACTTATTCCCTGGCTTTGTCCAATATCAAGAATACCAGTTCAGAAAGTCTGCCGGGGGAGATAAAAGCACTGAAGGATGAACAGGAGTCCGTGAGCCTTTCAAACCGTCAGATATGGGCTGGACTTTCGCAAATGGATTTGAAGAAGGACACGATGGCCCTTCTGAACGTTACTGTAAAAGGGATTAAGGGGGAGTCAAGTATCCAGGCATCAAAGTCTCTGGAGGTTCATTATAAAAACACTTGTTCCCTGGCTCCGCTGTCAGGTGACAGCGTCCGTATTGCCAGTTACAATCTTCTGTTTGAGAAAACGGTCCCCAGTGTGGATGCACAGAAATGGGCAGCCCGCCGGATACAGGTGGAACGGCTTTTCAAGGCGTGTCATCTGGATGTTGTCGGTACACAGGAGGCTCTGACCAGACAGGTGAACGATCTCCTTACCGCTTTGCCTGACTATGCACGTTTGGGTACGGACTTATGGGGGTCCTTCAGCGCCACGAATGAGAATGAGGCCCTGTTTTATAACAAAAAGCGCTTGGACGTACTTGACAGCGGCGAGTTCTGGTATTCGACGACTCCCGATAAGGCGGGATCGTACAGTTGGGAAGCAACTTATCCCCGGATGTGCATCTGGGGGAAGTTCGAGGAAAAGTCTACGGGGAAAATATTCTATGTTTTTAATTCACATTTCCATGTAGATTTTCCTCAGTCCCGGCTGGAATCAGCTAAACTCCTGTTGACATACGTCATCAAGCGTGCTTCTGAGGGCTATCCGGTGGTATGTACGGGAGATTTTAATTCTGACGATAGTTCAGAAGCATTGCAGGTACTTCTGAAGAGCGGATTCCTCGTTGATTCGAAAAACTTGGCGACCTCACATTCTGGTTGCGACGGCACTTATCATGGTTTTGATCTTACGAAAGTCCCGACGGCTACGATTGACCATATCTTTGTAACGAAGGATATTGGCGTGGGGCCTTATCATGTCGTGGATGAAGAGTTGCAGACCGGAAAGTTCGGATCGGATCATTTACCGGTAATTACAGACATAAAACTACCGTAAAGGAATTGATTCCATAATTTTTATAAAAAATAGCATATTTTCTATTGCACTGAATGTAAAAAATAGTATTTTTGCAGATGGGAAACTTAATCGCCTTGATTAATAAAAGAACTTATATATCATCTATCTTAACTTGTAATAACAATTTGATTAATACTAGAAGAATGAAGAAAATTTTTGTTTTAGTGAGCTTTTTATGTTGCCTGACCTTATCTGCTATGGGACAGACCACGGAAAAGTTAGGTGCAACCCCTGCAATGGGATGGAACAGTTGGAACAAGTTCAACTGCCAGATCAACCAGCAATTGATCCATGAGATCATTGACGCCATGGTCTCTACTGGCTTGAAAGATGCCGGCTATCAGTATGTCAATCTGGATGATGCCTGGCATGGACCTCGTGATGAGAATGGTTTTATCCAGCCGGATGCCAAACGGTTCAGTTCAGGTATCAAGGCGTTGTCTGATTATGCTCATTCAAAGGGCTTGAAATTCGGCATTTATACTTGTGCCGGAAGTAAGACCTGTGCCAATTATCCCGGTAGTCTGGGACACGAATACCAGGATGCGCTGCAATATGCCAGATGGGGTGTTGACTATATCAAGGAAGACTGGTGCAATACGGAAAATATAAATGCCAAGGGTGCTTACAGGGTAATGGCAGATGCCATCCAGCAGACAGGCAGGCCGATGTATTTCAGCCTGTGTGAATGGGGGACAAACAAACCCTGGCTGTGGGCAGGCAAATTTGCTCAATCGTGGAGAACTACGGGTGATATCCAGAATAATTTCAAGAGTGTGCTAAGTATCCTTGACCAGCAGCAAGGGCTGAGGAAATATGCAGGACCGGGTCATTGGAATGATCCTGATATGCTCGAAGTGGGCAATGGTATGCCGGTCAATGAGGACCGGGCTCATTTCTCTATGTGGTGCATGCTCGCTGCTCCTCTTATCCTGGGTAATGATATTCGTCACATGAGCAAGGAGACGGCAGGAATTCTTATGAACAAAGATGTGATTGCCGTAGACCAGGATAAACTGGGTGTTGAAGGATTGAGGTATGCTACGGATAATGATCTGGAATTCTGGTTTAAGCCTTTGGAAGGCGGTGACTGGGCTTTCTGTATCCTGAACAGGGGTACGGCACCTGCCAAGTATGTCCTCAACTGGCAGAAATTCAATTTTACGGATGACTTGAGCAAGCGTGCTACTAATTTTGACCAGATGGTTTATTCTATCCGGAATCTGTGGACCAAGAAAAATGAGGGAACTTCGAAAAGAACAAAGAAGGTGATCATTCCTGGGCATGATGTGGTGATGTACAGGCTTACACCTAAGAAATAAATAACAGGAAAATGGAAGAGAGACTTTCTGATAGGATCTCTTCCATTTTTTGTTTTTGATAGGGAATAGAAGAAATTGTGTGATCTTAAGGTTTCGTATGTCCTGTGGACCTTATCAGTGAACCTTGTTCAGATATATGGAATAGATGATAAGAAAGAGCAGGATCAGTTTTTTCAGGTAACAGAGTGTACAATAAATATGATTTTCTACTGTGCGTTTGCTGATATGCAGTTCGCGGGCAATTTCTTCATTTGAAAGCCCGTCTATGCGACTCATCAAGAATATTTTTTTCCGTTTTTCAGGCATCTGGTCGATCGCACCTCTTATATATTCCAGTAAACTTTTTGCCAGAATCTCATCTTCAGAGGAATAATCTTCCTGAGGCGGGATATGTTCGATGGACTCTGTACTATGGTATACTTCTTTTCTCAAATAATGGAAGGCGGCATGTTTAGCCATCGTGAAAAGATAGGAATCAAAATTCTGAATATGAGCCAGAGATGTCCGACTCCTCCATAGTTGTACAAATAGGTCTTGAGAGATATTTTCCGAGTCTTCCTTCTGATGAATAATTCCATTAATAAATAATTGAACCTTAGGGTAATAATGCAGGAACACTTGATCAAAAGATTTCTGATCACCTTCCTGGATTTTAGTTATGAGAATCTGATCTATTATCATATAGGGGAAATCTTGTAAAGAAGACATTAGGTTGTTTCTGGTAACTCCTGTTGTTCTTCAGAGTCGGATATGAGTGTTTATCGGATAACAAGGGAGTCAACAATATCAGTAGTTGATAATCAATGATACGTATGAAAGAGACAATTTTCATCCTACAAAAATAATCAATTTTCATGAAAAGAAGAAGTTCTTGATGGTTAAAACTGATAAATACGTATCTTATTTTATCAATGTATCAGGTTTGTGATGTAAATGAATTTATTTTGCAATAACAGAGGGAGTTCTGGGCTTTCAGAGGATCAAACGATATGGTGTTTATATAGACAAGAACACAAAGAGAGTTCTCGTAAAACTTCTTTGTGTTCTCGCCGGATGAGAGAGGATTTAAATATCAACCTTTCTTATCAGGATATTCATCTTATCGGGTAGCAGAGCTGCAGGGACGAAGAAAGATGAAGTTGCCTGTTTGTTGTTTTTATAGCCATTTATGGAAATGGCGCATATAGAGTTTCTTGACGAATTGAATGGTCAGACAATAAGCCAGCAGGACTCCGAAAAGCCAGGGGTAGTAGTTGAGTGGCATCGGTCCGAAGCCCAGGGAATGTCCGACGGGGGTATAGGGGATTCCGATCCCCACGGCCATGATGATCATTGTCAGCAGGGTGACAGGCCAGGTGGCACGGCTTTGCAGGAAGGGGATCTTCGGCGTGCGGATCATGTGTACGATCAAAGTCTGGGAAAGCAGACCTTCAATGAACCATCCACTTTGGAAAAAGCTTTGTTGAGCTTGACTCTGGTATCCGAACAGAAACCATAGGATCAGGAATGTCGTGATGTCAAAAATAGAACTGATAGGGCCTATGCAGATCATGAACTTACTCAGATCCGAGGCATCCCAGATCCGGGGTTTGCGCAGATATTCCGGATCCATCCGGTCGAATGGAATGGCCGTTTGCGAAAGGTCATACAGAAAATTCTGGATGAGAACCTGGACCGGCAGCATCGGCAGGAATGGCAGGAAGGCACTGGCAGCCATCACACTGAACATATTACCGAAGTTGGAACTGGCAGTCATCTTGATGTATTTGATGATGTTCCCAAAGGTCTTCCTTCCTTCGAGTACGCCGGATTCCAATACCAGCAGGTCTTTCTTGAGCAGAATGATGTCTGCACTTTCCTTGGCGATGTCGACGGCTGAATCCACGGATATGCCAATGTCTGCCTGTCTTAAGGCTGATGCATCGTTGATGCCGTCACCCATGAACCCGACAGTATTTCCCTGACCTTGCAAGAGGCTGATAATACGAGTTTTCTGCAAGGGAGTAAGTTTTGAGAACAATTTGTATTTCTTGACAATGGGTTTTAGTTCCTCATCCTTCATTCGCTCAATCTCCATACCGGTAATGGAGAGGCGTGTATCAATACCGACCTGGCGGCCTATGTTTCTTACGATGACATCATTGTCTCCAGAAAGGATCTTTACTTCTACGCCATTTTCGTGAAGTTGCTCAATGGCTGCTGTAGCCGAAGGTTTAAGAGGATCCAGAAAGGCCAGGAAGCCTATCAGAACCATGTTGTTCTCATCTTCGACCGCAAAGTCATGGTCTTTAGTCAGAAAACTCTTCTGGGCAACGGCCAGTACGCGCATCCCTTCCTGATTGAGAGTCCGGCTGATCTTTTCAGCTCTTTCTTTCCGTTCTGGTTCAAAAGGGAAAATCTTTCCTTTGATTTCTTCGTATGAGCAGATGGACAGCATTTCTTCTACCGCACCTTTTGTGATGATCTGCCGCTTGCCCTTCCTGTCCTCGATGACGACAGACATCCGCCGCCGCTGGAAGTCGAAAGGGATTTCATCTACTTTGGTGTATTCATCCTTGACGTTTTCCATCCCCAGCTCCTTGACGTGTGACAGGATGGCCTGGTCCATGAGGTTTTTCAGTCCGGTCTGGAAATAACTGTTGTAATAGGCATGCCGCAAGACCTGCTTGTCTTCATCTTCCTGTCCGTCAGCTTTCAGGTAACGTTCCAGGACAATATGATCACAAGTAAGGGTGCCGGTCTTATCAGTACATAAGATGTGCATGGCACCAAAATTCTGTATGGCATTCAGGTCTTTGACAATTGTCTTTTTCTTTGACATGGCGATTGCACCTTTAGTCAGGTTGCCCGTAACGATCATTGGCAGCATGGCTGGGGTCAGACCTACGGCTACGGATACAGCAAACAGAAAAGCCTGAAGCCAGTCTCCTTTCGTGAAACCATTGACGAGAAATACAAACGGGATCATAAACAGCATGAATCGGATGAGCAGGAAACTTACTTTGCTGATACCTTTATCAAAGGCGGTGGTAACCCGTGTGCCCGTGATCGTCTTGGCGATCGTTCCCATATAACTGTGGCTCCCGGTCTCGAAGACAATCCCCCTGGCAGTCCCGCTGATGACATTAGAACCCATAAAACAGATATTTTTCAATTCCAGCACATTACCTGACTTGGAATCGCTTTCCTCAGGGACAGAGATCTTCTCGACAGGTTCTGATTCTCCTGTCAGCGAGGACTGACCCACGAAAAGATCCTTTGATTCGATGATGCGCATGTCAGCCGGAATCATGTCTCCCGCAGCTACCCGTACAAGGTCACCGGGGACAAGTTCGCAGATGTCAATTTCTTCTTCCTTTTCTCCGGAACGAAGTACACTGCAGGTGTTGGTTACCATTTTCATCAGTCCATTGGTGGCAAGTCTGGCTTTGGTCTCCTGCCAGAACCTCAGAATGGCACTGATGATGATGATTCCGGATATGATAATGACTGAAGTCCAGTTCTTCTTCCCTGGAGGGGCCAGCAGGACATCGAGGATAAAGGATATCACAGTCAATGCAGCCAGTATGCCTGTAAAGGGATTGACGAAAGAAGAGAGGAACAGCAGGATGGGGTTCTTCCGGTGTTCATGGACGATGTCGTTTGGACCATATTGTCGGTTCCGGTCTTTGATTTCATCAGAATCCAGACCCTCTGGGGTAGTCTTGAAATAAGAATAGATGTTGTCAAGTGGTTGTCTGGCAGCCTCGAATACCTTACCGGTATCAAATACATACCGGGATGTGATTTTCTTTCTCCACATAATTTTCCCTCCTGTTTAATCGTTGATAGTTCTTTTTACCGCTGCAAAAGTAAAACTATCCTTCAGTAGACAAAGTTAGAAGAGAATTAAACTTCTATTAGAATCTTATTAGAGGGACGGGCTGGGAATATGGGGCAGGGTGACAATATGGGTTGTTCCTTCCCCCTTCAGGGAATTGATTTCTATGGTCCCCTTGTGCAGTTGTATGATTTTAAAGCACAGGGCCATACCGATGCCATGCCCGGAAGTATAGTCTTGGTTCTCTCCCCGGTAGAAAGGCCTGAAAATCTCTTTCTGGTCCTTTTCCGAGATACCGATACCATTGTCTGTGAACCGCAGGATAGATTCCTTTTCCCAGTAAGAGATATGGACGGAAGAGGTATGGTCAGGGGAGAACTTGCAATTGTTTTCTATTAAGTTGATGAAAGCTGTGGTCAGCAGATAGCTGTTGCCTGAAACTGTCAGGACTGAATCATCTTCAGCTTCATTCTCGAAGATGAGTTCCACATTATAATCTGGATTCGCCTTGAGCACCGTTTCCCTGGCATCAAGGAGAAGTTCATCCAGCCGGATGTCCTTCATCTTGATTTGCTCGGGCAAATAATCTGCTTTGGCAAGGTTCAGTAATCCGGTAATCAACTTGACCACATGATGGGCATCTTGCAGGGACCGGTGGATTGCTTCTTCATATTCTGCTGAGGACATTTTCTTGAATACTGCCAGCTCCAGTTCTGCAATTAATGCTGCCATCGGTGTACGGAGCTCATGGGAGACATTGCTGACGAACATCTTCTGGGACTGGAATGCTTTTTCCAGTCGGTCAAGCAACCGGTTGAACGCAATGCTGAGTTCTCCTACTTCATCATGACTGTCTTTTACCGGGAGTCTCTTACTGATGTCCTTGGCAGTGATCTTTTCTGCTTCTTCAGATAATGCTTTGACAGGTGCAAATGCGAGGAGTGCCAGAATATAGCCTGCCAGGGCCAGGAGTGAGATCCCGATGATGGAAAACCAGATCAGCAGGTTCCTTAGGGCAAGCATATTGGCCATACCATACTGGTCATAGGCTGCTGCGGTAACGATATACTGCTTGCCGTGGAAATGATAAGTGATGCCTACAGCCTGATATTTGCCCACCCTGAAATGAATCCTTTTCTCTCGAAGGATCATCTGCATCATCGTGGGAGTCTCTTTGATAATGTCACTCTGCAACTCATCATGGTATAACATGTGAAAAGGGGGTTGGTATACGACCACCTCAACTTCATTGATAAAATTCTTGTTGCTTATGTAAATGGAGTGCATGATCGCTGGGTTGATCTTGCCATTCAGAAACAGATGGGCTTTGGTGATAGCCTCCTGTTCGAGACTTCGGTAAAAAGTCTGGCTGCGTGTCCGGGCACTGACATAATAGACCGAGACCATCGCTGCCAGAAAAAGGAGGGCCGTGATGGCGGTATATTCCAGAGTGAGCTTTAATTTGATCTTCATGGCTTGTCTGTAAAGATAAAACCGAATCCTGTACGGGTATGTATGAGTTTTGTGCTGAAATCCCGGTCAATCTTTTTCCTCAGGTAATTGATATAGACGTCAATGAAGTTCGTACCTGTATCAAAATGAGTGTGCCACACTTTATCTGCAATCTCCGAGCGACTCAGTACCCGGTCTGCATTTTTCACCATATATAATAGCAGATAATATTCTTTGGGAGAAAGTTGGATCTCTGTCCCGCTTCGTGTTACCTTTTTTGTGCTCAGATGGATGGTAAGGTCAGCATAGTGGAGTTCTTCAGGCTGTTTCATCCTTTCATCCGTATTCCGGTGTTTCAGCAAGACCTTGATGCGAGCGTTGAGTTCCCTGAAATCAAAAGGCTTGACCATGTAGTCATCAGCACCCACGTCAAACCCTTCGAGTTTATCGTCCGTGGACCCTAAGGCTGTAAGGATAAGGATGGGGATTTGTGGGACCAGGGCGCGGATCTGACGGCAAAGGTCAAATCCACTCATACCTGGAAGGATAATGTCGGAAATGACCAGATTGAATTTGTTCTCCCTGAAGAGACGCAGTCCCGTCAGTCCGTCATAGGCAACCGTTGCCTGATAGCCGCTTTCTTCCAGTCCCTGTTTCAAGAGCCAGGCTACACGCTGCTCGTCTTCTATGACCAGTATAGATTCCATAGATATTTATTTTTCAGAAAAGCAAATCCGGTGTAAAAATACGTTTTTTCATTCTCTTATGCCATGCCTTATGATTAGAGGCTGATCAGAATTCCTGGCATCTTCCTTGATTAATCATGGGCACAAAGATAGTACTTTTTTGCAGACTTCTTTTATCTTTCATCAAAAAATGACTTCCTTTTTTCAGTTGCAGATTTCAGTTGATGAATTGCCGGTTTTGATCTCTTGGAAGGGGCTGATGAATGGTCTGATTCTTAGAGAGTATGCGTTTTAGGGGGGGAGGTATAAATTATTAATCATAAATATCATATTTCAAAGGTTATAAGTCAAAAAACAAAGTCTGTCTTAACTGGTTTTTGAATATCTTTGCTCTTACTAAACTTTGTTGTTAGATCTACACTTAAACAAATTAAAAATTCACGTATGTATAAGATGAATGAAAGGTTTCTAAGCGATCATGTCGCTAGATTATTCTTTCTGCTGTCTTTCCTGCTATGTACATCCTTTGTACATGGACAGAATAAGATTACAGGAACAGTTGTGGATGATACTGGTGAGCCAGTTATTGGAGCCAGTGTCGTCATTTCGGGTACATCTTCAGGGTCTGTGACAGATCTGAACGGTAATTTTACCTTGAATAATGTACCGGATAAAAGCCAATTAACCGTTTCTTATGTTGGCTTTCTGACGCAGAAAGTCCCCGTTGATGGCAGGACGCAGTTGAAAATCACTTTAAAAGAGGATAATCTGAAACTGAATGAAGTGGTAGTCATCGGCTATGGTGTCCAGCGTAAGAGTGATGTTACGGGCTCCCTGGTACATCTCGACAGCAAAGACCTGAATACTATGCCAGTCAGCAATGCTTTTGAAGGTATGCAAGGTAAGACCGCCGGCGTAGATATTACTAATTCTCAAAGACCGGGTACAGTGGGAAGCATCAGCATTCGCGGGCAACGTTCCATCAGTGCCGTTTCATCCCCTCTCTATGTCGTTGACGGGATGGTCATCCAGAATAACGGGATCTCAAATATCAACCCGCAGGATATTGAATCCATCGAAGTGTTGAAAGATGCTTCTGCCACAGCTGTTTATGGTGCCCGTGGGGCTAATGGCGTGGTTATCGTTACTACTAAAAAGGGCAAGGCCGGAAAAGTTTCTGTGAATTATGCGGGAACGGTTACTTTCTCCACGCTTCATGATGTGGCTAAGTGGATGAATGCCAGTGAGTGGATTGACTATGCCCGGCAGGCATATTATAATGCCGGGAGCTATGGCCAGTCTGGTACCGCTTTCACACCGGACTATGATAGCGACTATAAATTCTTTGGCAGTTCAGCCGGATGGTCGAACATCAGCCGGGCATGGGTCAACGGGGTCTGGCATCCTGAACTTGTAGGCTCCTATGACTGGATTTCTCACGCCAAGCAGACTGGTGTAACCTCGGAACATACACTGGATGTCTCTGGAGGTACGGACAAGTTGAAGGCTTATGCTTCTTTTGGCTATTTAAATCAGAAGGGTGTAGAGGTAGGGCAATCCTATTCTCGTTTTACCTTTAATACCTCTGTGGAGGTAACTCCGATCAAGTACTTCACTATGGGGATGACGATGAACGCTTCTTACGGTGACCAGAATTATGGTTATAGCTTTACAAAGAGTGTAACGGGTGCAGGAAGCTATTACAGTGCGTTGCGTACGATGATTCCCTGGACAGTGCCTTATGACTTGAACGGCAATTATGTATATACGCCATTCGCTTATAATGCCACCCTGGAGAATCCTCTTAATGAATTGCAGTATACAACCAATAAGCGCAGGGATTTCCGTATTAACGGAAGCGCATACGCTCAAATTGATTTCGGCAAGATATGGGATCCTCTGGACGGGTTGTCCTATCGCATTCAGTTTGGACCGGAACTTCAATATTTCCGATTGGGTGTTGCCTATGCTGCAGACGGCATCAACGGATCAGGCAACAATGTTGCCCAGTATAATCCTTATCAGCATGTCGCCTGGACACTGGATAATTTGATTTATTATAATAAGACGATCGCTAAAGACCACCATCTCGGTTTTACTTTATTGCAGAGTGCTTCTAAGTCTCACTATGAGATGGCTAATCTGAAAGCTAATGTGGCTTCTTCTGAGGAACTCTGGTATAATATGCATTCTCTTGCAGATCCACTGGATTATAGTACGGGACTGGTTGAAGACCAACTCGCTTCTTATATGATTCGTGGTAATTATAGCTATCAGGATAAATATCTGGCTACAGCCAGTGTTCGCTGGGATGGCAGCTCCCGCCTTTCTAAGGGACATAAATGGTCCAGTTTCCCCTCTTTCTCTTTAGGCTGGCGTATCAATCAGGAAGATTTCATGCAGAAATTAAAATGGATCAGTAATTTGAAACTCCGTGTCGGCTGGGGAGTGTCCGGCAATTACGCCATTCCTGAATATGGAACAAAAGGAGCACTTCAAACCCTTTATTATAACTGGGGGACTACAGATTCTTCGATGGGCTCTGTCCCTTCTGATCCTTCTTCCGGTAGTCCGAACAAAATGGCTAATCCTGATCTGGGATGGGAACGTACCTACGAGTGGAACTTCGGTTTGGACTATGGCTTCCTCAATGGCCGCTTGAATGGGAGCATTGATGTTTATACGAATAGTACGAAAGATCTGCTACTGGGAATGTCTATTCCTTCGCTGACCGGTTATACTTCAACTTATGCGAATGTGGGCAGGACTTCAGGATGGGGGATTGACTTACAGTTGAATGCTGTCCCGGTAAAGATACGTGATTTCTCGTGGAATACTACTCTTACATGGGCCCTTGACCGTAACAAGATCGAGGCATTGTCTAATGGGATGAAAGAGGACATCAATGACCGTTGGTTCGTGGGTAAGGAAATAGGAGTATACTATGATTATGTATATGATGGCATCTGGAAAACTTCTGAAGCTGCTGAGGCAGCTAAATATGGTCGTAAGCCGGGACAGATCCACGTGAAGGACTTGAATGATGATGGTAAGATAGATGGCAATGACCGTACGATCGTCGGAAAGATTCGCCCACGGTGGAATGCTGGCTGGAGCAACACTTTCGATTATAAGAACCTGGAGCTGTCATTCTTTATTTACAGTCGTTGGAAATTTACTGTTCCTCAAGGTGCGGAGACTTTGGGGGGGATGTATATGATGCGTAAAGTGGACTATTTTATTGCTGGAAAGAATGAAAATGCAAGATATTATGCTCCGGGATCCAATGGCATTGGAGCTGCAGATGCCTTTTCTTCCTCTATGAACTATCAGGATGGCTCTTACATCAAAATGCGTAATATTTCATTGGGATATAATTTCTCTCCGAGTCAGTTGAAACCTTTAGGTATCGGTTCTCTTAAGATTTACGTCCAGGCTCAGAATCCTTTCATGATTTACAGAAAGTGCAAATGGCTGGATACGGATATGCTGAACTATGACAATAATACTACTTCGTATGGTTCTACTACTACCATCAGAGGGTGGGTCGTAGGTCTTAATATCGGAATCTAAATTGTTAAAAACAGAATGATTATGAAATCAAATAAGATAGTAACAATGGCTTTGCTTTTTGGAACGATGTTCGGGGCAATGACATCCTGCAGCGATAGTTTCCTGGATGAGAAAATGATCACCAATCAGACCACAGACCATTATAAGACTCAGGCAGGACTCGATGAACTGGTAACTGGTGCTTATACAAAACTGAAGTTCAAGTTTAACTATATCTGGGGTATTGAATGCTATAATATGGGTACTGATGAATTTACCAGTGGTGCTAACAATATTACGGGCTGGAATGCCTATAGTACGAGTTTGAATTCTACTGAGACTGGTGCTAATCAACCCATGTGGGATAATATGTATGGGCTGATAGAACCTTGCAACATCCTGATTCAGAACATACCACAATACTATAGTAAGGCCAGTGACACTTATAATACCCGTTTGGGCGAGGCTTATTTCTTACGCGCTTACGGTTATTTTGAACTGGTGAAACAGTTTGGCGGGGTACCTTTGAAACTGACACCGTCCACTAGTGTAGAGACTACTTTTACCCGTAACAGTGAAGAGGAATGCTATAATCAGATTATCAAGGATTTTGAAACTGCATATAGTCTGTTGCCTGAAACGGCTTCTCAGACCGGACGCATCACGAAGAGTGCTGCGGCACACTTCCTGGCGAAGGCTCATCTGTTCCGCGCCAGTGAGCTCTACGATTCCTGGAACAGCAAATACAAGGATGCTGATCTGGATGCAGTGATCCAGTATGGGAAAGAAGTGATAGCTGCTCACCCTCTATGTAAAGATTTTGCGGATCTTTGGGACTATCAGAAAGCAAACGGGGACAATGAAAAGGTCAGCGAAGTGGTCCTGGCAGCGCAGTTCTCGGATGATGCTTCTACGTGGGGACGTTATGGTAATCAGATGCACTTGTATTATCCTTCTGTCTATCAGAATCTTTCCGGTTGTATTCGGGATATTTCCGGTGACCGTGAATTTTCCTATGTCAGTGCTACCGAATATGCCATGCAGGTTTTTGATCGTGTGGATGATTCCCGCTTCTGGAAGAGCTTTGTCACTACTTACAATTGTAACCTCTCCTCGGGTGCACCTGAGTACAGTGCAGAGGATGTGGCTGACGGAGTAACTCCTGCTGGTGTGAAAGCCGGTGACAAGCGTTTCGCAGCGGGTGATATTGGTATCAAGTATATTGTCAACAACCCAGGAGATTCTCGTTTTACGGATGAGAATGGAAAGAAGTCTGACTTGGGGGTTCTGGAGGATGGAAAATTACTCCCTCAGCATACTTTCATCCGCTATTATAAGGGGGAGAAGTTTAGTTGGAATATTGATAAAAGTCAGACTACGGGTAATTACTATGATCTGATGCCGGCCATTAACCGTTCTGTTGCTTTGAGTAAGTTTCGTGATGGGTATCGCAATTCCTATAATTCTCAATTCGGTACTCGTGATGCAATCATAGCCCGTTCTGCTGATGACGTCTTGATGGTTGCTGAGGCTTATGCCCGTAAAGGAGATTATAGCGATGCCATCACTTACTTGAATATGGTCAGAGACCGTGCCGGCTATGCGGCTGGAGAGAACAGGGAAAAGCATGTCGACGGTGGACAGGCTTACAGGAACAATCCGTATTGTTCTGGAGGAACTGCCGGCAGGCCGGGTACGGAAAGTGCTATTTATTGTGATTCAAGTACCTATTATGAGTCTAATGATATTCCTCGTACGGTCGCTTCTACGAAAAGTGCAATGCACTTGAACTCTGTGGATGACATCCTCAACAGTGCTCCGGATATACCGGTATATCAGGCTCTAGACTGTACGACTACTGCTCAGAAGGTAATGTGCTTTATCCTTGATGAGCGTACGCGTGAGTTGATTGGAGAAAGTCAGCGATGGGAAGACCTGGCTCGCACAAAGACCCTTGGCGCTCGCTGGGAAGCCTTCAACTGTGCCTCTACATTAGGACAGGGTACTTTTGATCCGGCTAAGAACTATTATCGCCCTATACCTCAGTCTTTCCTTGATGGAATTACGAATTCAGATGGGTCTACCTTGACGGCTAAACAAAAGGAGGCGTTACAGAATCCTGGGTACTAAGGCTGAAGATATGATATGTTGATAATCAGGAGAGAATCAGAATGGATGTTCTGGTTCTCTTTTCATTTTCAGGAGTTTCCTGTTTCAGGGAGCCTTGAGGCGAATGATGATCTGATGGTCTGATTTGATATTCTGAATTCCATCTCTTCGAAATCAAGCATCGAGTTGATCGTACATAACTTTTGAAAGTGAAATAATTCCTGTGGGGTAATATCCTTTTCCTTTAATATCCCCTGGCGGAGAAGCAAGGCTCGCTGGGTGCCTTTTAAGAGGGGATGCGCGGGCGTGTACCACTGGAAACCATCATAGACAGCAATATTGGCAATGCTGGTGTCGGTAACGAATCCGTTCTTTACGATCAGAATATCATCGCAGTGACAACGTTGATCGTAAAGTAATTGAAGGAGGTTGCGGTTCTTGTATTTATAAGAATAATTGATCGTATTACATTCTGTTAGCCATAAACTGTGGACCTGACGGGGGCGGTAGGGATGATAGCTGACAGAGAGGATGGCATTATTGTATTCAATATGACATTTCGTCCGTGTTGTATGTTCCTGGAGCATAATATGTTTCCTCAGGTCAACTCTTGATGCTTGCGGAAAGAAATCCTTTATGGTATCATTCATCCTTTTCTCGTGAGCTTCAAGATTCATGATCCTTTCTTCTTCTATTCTCAATGTTTCAATAAATTGGCACATAAACTTTCTCTTTTAGTTCCTGGTACTCTTTTTTACAATTGCTCTTGGCGGTAATGCCTCCTCCGCTTTTAAAGATGAGGCTGCCGTCCGGTTCTTCTTCTATGAATCGGATTAGAACACCGCTATCAAGGTTGTCTCCGTCAAAATAACCAGCTACACCGGTATAGAATTTCCGGTTATAGTGTTCAGCTTCATTTATAATGCTGATGGTCTTGCCCTTTGGCGCTCCTGTTATTGAGCCTGCCGGAAGAAGAGAAAAAAACAGATCACCAAGCCGTGGATAGAAATGGTCAGGAAGGATACCCGAGATTTGAGAACTTGTTTCAAGAAGTGTCTTCCCGTTAGTCTGTATCTCTTCTACATAACGGTATCTCTCTACCATCACATGGCTGGCTATTCTGCTCAGATCATTCCGGATCAGGTCTGTGATCGTCGCATGCTCTGCTTTTTCTTTCGGGTCGTTCAGGAGGTTCTGTGCAGCATTCTCTAAAGTGGCATCAATGGTGCCTTTCATCGGAAAAGAGTAGATCTTGTGTCCTTTGATCTGGATAAAGGTTTCTGGAGAGAAGACGGTAAACTGATTCCTTATCCAAAGTTTGTATCTGGCTTTGGCCATTGTATAGATGTTTTGAAGGGTCATATTGGTCTTCAGCCGGGTACAACTGGTTAGGTTGGTCAGATAAGAATTGCCCTTCATTTCATTTTGCGTGACAAACTGAAAGGCTTTCTGGTATTGTTCAAAAGCCGGTGGATCTATTGACCAACTTATTTGTTTGGGGGGCAGAGCTGGCGCTCGTAGAGATTCGTTGGTGAATCGGTTGAAATGAAAAAGAAGCCTTTGCGGATCAATATCTTCCGGTTTAAGGACAATACATTCACTCTGGTCATAGCTGATGATAAATATAAAGGGCTGATGAGATTGCCCCCATTTGTTCATTTGCCGGAGAGCAGTAATTTTATCAAGCATGTTTACGCTTTCTGTACTTCGCGCGATCTTGTTGTTTTCCTGCTTTCCTCAGCGCTGTTTGCGGATAGTGGGGTTCTGAATCTTTTTCGGATAGGCAAAGGTGGTTATTTTTTCTGGACTATGCAAGATAATCATGAATTATATGAAGTAGAAATGTTCCTTTTTCAGTGATCGAAGTTTATGCCTATCTATCTCAGGCATTATTGGAATGTAGTGAAAATGATATAACTGTTAGCTGGGATCATGATCTTTGTCTTTTCACCGGAGATGCTATAGGTCGTGCCTTTCATGTAATCGTACCAGGTTCCGTCAGCGGGGAAGGAAATGGTGTATGTAGCGTCAGAATTAGTGAAGTTTCCTGCAACTACCGCTTTTTTAGTTGGAGAGGAAAGGGTGAGGAAACGACCGTCATTCCAGTTGGATGCCGTAGTATTTGAGCTGAAGGAGTTAGGGGTCTGGAATAAATCCGGATTATTGTGTCTTAGCGCAATCAGTTTGGCATAGGTGTCATGTAATTCTTTTCGCTGGGTAACATTCAAATCGTCCCATCCTGCTGGCTTTCGACCTGTTCTTCCATTGTCATTGATGGAAATATCGTATCCAAGTTCCTCAAATTGCCAGATCATCTTTGGCCCGGGAACAGTGAAGAAGAATGCGGCATTGGTTTCCAACTGTTTCATGCGAGCAGTGAGGTCAGTTTTAAGTATTCCATTTCCCCACTGAGTTTGTTTGTAAGCGCAACGTTCTTCATCATGACTTTCCATGTATCCGTCAAAACAGTCGCTTTTATCATAAAGAGAGGTGAAATCACTGTTGTCACTCCATCCCATGGCCGACTGTGCAAAAGCATTGTTTAAGTTTCGCCAGAAACAGATGCCATATTTTGAAAGGTCATTCTCCTCTTCACTACAAAAATGTTCCATAACGATGAAGGCATTTGGATTATCGTTCTTGACAGCATCATAGTATTTTTTCAATACGGCCTCACGGTCAGGATCGGTTGCTGCCAGATCATCGTCACCGGTAGTCTGCCTTTGAGTGAATCCTTTAGTGAAATCGAAGCGGAATCCGTCAACATGATAGGTGCTGAGGAGAAAATCGAGATTCCGGATCACAAACTTCTGGGTCTGTGTGGATTGATGATTAAAATCATCAGGTGAGAATATATATTTTTGATGAGGGGTTACGGCATTCAGCCACGGATTCAGCGTGGATGGACGATTGAAATACGGATCCCAATACTGACGGGCGAAAGCATTGTCGTCGGTAGTATGATTGTATACGACATCCAGGATTACACCTATACCTTTTTTGTGGCAGGCATCTATGAAGGATTTATAGTCGTTGATGGTTCCGTATGAATTATCAAGAGCGAAATAAGCTCCTGTGTTGTATCCCCAACTGTCGTTTCCGGTGAATTCCTCAACCGGCATCAGTTCTATAGCGTCTATACCCAGGTCTTTCAGATAATCCAGTTTCTGCATGGCACCGGCAAGTGTTCCCTGACTGGTAAAGTCGCGCAACAGCATTTCATAAATGACTGGATTCTTTGGATTATTCATCTTAAAGTCTGAAACTTGCCAATAATATTTCTGCGGAGTAGTACTGATTACGGATACGTAATGGCTTTGAGCCTCCTTAGGAAAGTTGTTGTCTACTCCCTTTTCAAGTACTGATTCGCTGTAGGGATCACAGAGGAAGTCTCCTCCGTCCCTTTTACTGTAAAGGAAATATTCAAAGGCCTGTGTTCCCGGAGTCAGGTTGTCTAGTGTAAGCCACCAGCAGTGAGCATTGCTGTCGTATTTCATCTGGTAATGGTTGTCCAGTTTCCAGTTGTTGAAATCTCCCAGTACAAATGCATTGTCCTTGTGCAGTCCACTTTTGTCCTGGTCATAAAGCACTAATGTCACAGAAGTAGGAGAGTTTACGTGAACACCTTCTGGCTGGTTCCCGCTTATGGGGCAGGTTTCCGTATCAGACTGGTTGATGGTGAAGTCATTTTTCGGATCATTGACGGGTATGGAATATTCGTAAGTCTGTTTGGTCCCGTCAAAATTCCGGACAATAAGGTTCAAGATCTGAAAGGGGGTAGAGGATGATATACCGTAAAAAGACCTCAGTGAATTAGGAATCGTGATGCTCCACTCATCCGGTTTACCGGCTATGGCGGTCATTTTATATTTACTCTCATTATCGTTCCATTTCGGAGCTCCGGTCCAATCTGTTCCGGCTCCGGAGTAGAGGTAGAGATCGCTGCTGTAACCGTAAAGCGCTGTTCCGTCTGGAGCCTTGAATGTAATGGTTAGGGGAGCGTCAGCACTTATGTTGTCGGAGCTGAAACTAAATCCGTCTTGGACACTGCCCGTGCTTCCTGGATTGGGAGTGTCATTTCCGGTTCTGCTTTCTGTGCAGGACAGGTTGAAAAGCAAAATAATGACGGTGAGTATCGTCAGAATAGAATTCTTTTTCATGCTGATGGTTTCAATTTTTAGGAAATGATGGTGGGATGCGTATATCATAGAATAGTACGTGGAATGTCCTGATAGAAATTTCTGTTAGATTGACAAGTTTGAACCTGTTTTGTAAGAATATTCCAGTTATAAGAAGTCAACTGAATTTAAGTGTGTATATTTCGCTTTAAATAATGTTTCCTATTTTGTTAAAAAGGAAAAGAGGAACGCTACGGCATAGAAATTCTATATCTCGAATACGTTCCTCTGTTTCTTATTAATTATTTAGTTTTATTTCCCATAATCCTTTGAACTTAATTTGTAAGTCATATTATTGGGATTGTTGATGTTTACGTAAATACGGTATTTGCCAGCGGTTACTTTTATGTTGTCGTCACTATCAAGTAGACCATCTGTCTTGGAGCCGAATGCTGTATCCCAGGCATGATCAAGCCGGAATTTAATTTCACCATCGCTTAAATCTACGTCTGCATAGAATTGTTGCGTCTTCGGGTCAAAATTCATGTCTACTTCTTTTGCACCCCAACCGCTGACTTCGCTTCCAGCGTCTCCAACTATGCTTAGTGTCGTAAAACTAAGGTCTTTTGTCAAGACTAAACTAGAAGTGTTGTAAGTGAAACGATAGAATCTTTTACTATAAGCCTGGATATTTCCTGATCCGCCACTCGCAATAAGTTGGATGCTTGATGCTTCAGATGTCGGAGCCGTCGCCTTTGAATCGATTCCCCAGTTGACAGCGTCAACCCATGCTGCTTGGCCTGAAATCTTGAATCCATTTGCAGCTTTTGTCCCAAAATCAATTATTCCTTGATAAGTTGCATCGCTATTAAAACTGAATAGATGTTGGGTGTTGTCCCAATTCCATCCACAATAATCGCCAATAATGTATATCTTGGGATAATCTTTTTCTGCTGAGTAGGGCGTGACAGTTGTATTAACAACATTGGATACAAGGGTATCTGATGCATTTGAAATAGTAGAGATGACCCTGAATGCTAACTTTACAGGTGATAGATCCATGTTGTAATTGTCAAGCATACTCAATATTTTGTTATTGAGTTCGCCCACCGTAAGAGTGTATGAGCTGTCTGTTTTTGTGGATGATAATGCAATTGCGTTGGCGAAATCCTTGCCATCAAGATCCATCTGTAGAACACTTGTCACTTCTGCCTGGTAACCTACGTCCGGTTTGTCCCACGTAACGGTGAAGGCACTGTCTTGTGTGTTGTCTTGATTCAAGACATAAGAGCTTTGCTTTAATGTCTGCAACACAGCTGGCTTTGCGGTATTGCTGTTATATACAACTTTATCTAAGTTGCTTTCGCATGCCGAGAATAGTAGTGCGGCGCTGCCTAATGCGAATATATAATGGAATAATTTCATGATAATGTACGAATTTAATTTGTATAACCTTCATTCTGGGAGAGATTTCCGTTGACACTTAAATCTGTTTGGGGTATTGGGAACAGATCATATTTATTATCGATACCAACACCTGTGATGACACCACCTTTATCAGGCCATACATAAGAAGATGATGTAAAGAGACCGAAGCGGATTAAATCTGTACGGCGAACGCCTTCCCAATATAACTCACGTCCGCGCTCGTTCAGTATGTTCCTGAAATTGTTGGCTGTGAGCCATGCAGCATCTATGTCATGATCCTTATCACCATAGCCACGCTCTCTAAGCATATTGACATATTTTACTGCAGTGTTGATATCACCTCCCTGGCCGCCACGAGCTACTGCTTCGGCATACATCAGATAGACATCACCGAGTCTGAATAAGGGGAAATCGGTGTCAGGAAATCCCAAATTACTTCCATTAGCCCCTTTACTCGTTATATTTGTCCATTTGTAAACGGACCATCCTTCAGTGGTAAATGTTCCCTTTACACTGGTTGTAATATTAATGTTTCGTCCTTTACTATAGAAAATTCCTCTTTTATCTAAGATAGTGTTATTGGCTTTGTCTACACCACTTTTGAAATCAAACAAGTTGATTAAGTTCTGAGTGCTTCGAAAACCATCCCACCCACTGTTGATCCCTGAAGGAACCACACTATAGTCACTGGCACTTCGAGATCCGAGAATGATAGCTGCCATGCCATAGGACTGTGTCTTGTTTCCATCGAACATGATTGGGTAGATGATCTCTTTTCGTGTATCAGCATTTTCTCCATTATCAGCTTTGAAAAGATCTGCATAGTTTGTTGCTAATGAGTAGGCACCGTCGTTGATAATTCTGTTACAAGCGCTGATGCAATCCGTGTAGCGTTCGGTTCCGGTATATACTTTTGCGTTGAGATACATTCGTGCCAACAGGGCATCATCAGCAGCCTGATCAGCACGACCATAGGTAGTGCGAGGTTTAGGCAGATCTGGACGTATAGACGTCAATTCGCCTTCGATCCATTTAAACAGATCAGCTCGGGAGAGCTGACTGGGCGTTGATGAATAGTTCGTCTCAGTAATAAAGGGTGGTCTGCCAAACATATCCATTAATACATAGTAAGCTAATGCCCGATTAAATCTGGCTTCAGCTTTATATTGCGAGATGTTTACATTACTTGGAGCATTGCTAATATTGCGAAGGAATTCATTGGTTAATGCCACTATGAACATGCAGCGTTGATAAACGCCTTCTATTGGTTCCACTTTTTCGGTCCCCCAGGTCTGTCCATTGATTTCTGCGCACCAGGAATCAGGCCATGCATTCTTGCATTCATCTGTGGTTTGTTCTTGTAATGTCCACCAGCTTCTCAATAACACAGTATTTCCTGGATCAAGTCCACTTATATCCGATGCACCAGCTCCGTCTTGACCAGATAAAGCCCAAACTGAATATATCTTGTTTAATCCTTCGGCATAACTTAATGAATCGGTATATGCTTTACTTGCCGTAATCTGCGTGGGATCCAGAGGCTGTACGTTCAAGTCATTTACACAACTTGAAGTAAAAACTGCCAGACCAATGATCGCAGACGTGAATATTGTATTTATCTTTTTCATATTTATGCTATTAAAAATTAAGATTGACTCCTATCGTATAAGTGCGTGGACGAGGAACTGTATTTTGGTCAATAGAAGCAGTTTCTGGATCCAAGCCACTATATTTTGTGATAGTAAATACATTCTGTATTGAAGCGCTGATACGTCCTGAGATATTTGTAGAGAATAACTTCAAGAAAGAATATCCCAATGTGATATTATCCATTTTCAGGAAAGATGCATTTTCGAGGAATAAATCACTGGCACGTTGTTCTGTACGGCTGATTTGGGTAAATCCAGTTTTGTATATGCTTTTGGGATAATTACTTATCATTCCTTGGTTTGAGAAATTATCCGTAGTGCTGTTATCGGCTGCAAAAGCGTTATATACGTAGTTGCCTATATTAGCACGGAGATTAAATCCGAGATCCCAGCTTTTGTATTTAAATTCGGAACTGAAACCCATATAAACCTTAGGCATAGGACTCTTTTTGGTCATATAGCGGTCAGCTTCTGTAATTTGTCCATCACCGTTACGGTCTACGAATGCGTTTTGGATGGGCTTGCCGTTTTTGTCATATACTTGCTGATATAACCAGAAAGTATAAGGAGTATAACCTACTTGGTGCTTTTCAAGTACTGTGGAATTGCTACCATAACTTGCACTACCTGCATCTATTCCTGGATAATTTGGATTATAAGAGGCAGTCAACTTAGTGATTTTACTGGTATTCCATGTAATATTATAACCTAAATTCCAGCTAAAATCTTTAGTTTGTATAGGATATGCGTTGATATTGAACTCAAGTCCTTCATTTTTCATAGATCCAACATTGGCAATAATTTGATTGATAAAATTGGTACCTGCAGCTGTGCTTACAGTGTTGAGCAAATCTTTTGTGTGTTTCTGATAATAATCGATACTGCCATTGATGCGATTATTAAGAAAACCATAATCAATACCTATGTTATATGTTGCAGTCTGTTCCCATTTTAGATCTGGATTATAGCCGTTTGGTTTTAAAAGATACGTGCCAAGGTATTGACCGTTAGGATTTGTCCCCAGAGAATATGTAGTGAGATAAAGATAATAATTGCTGAATTCTTGTTGTCCCGTTATGCCATAACTTATGCGTAGTTTTAAGTTAGATAGTATGTTGTGTGTGCCACTCATAAATGGTTCATTGATGATATTCCATGCCAATGCTGCTGATGGGAACGTTCCCCAACGGTGGTTCTTGCTAAAACGAGAAGAACCGTCTCGGCGTACTGTGGCTGTTAATAGGTAACGGTCCATTAAATTGTAATTTAAACGACCGTATAAAGATATAAGATAATTCTCATAAGGACTGGCATGTTGTCCGTCTTTGATATATTGTTTGTCGGTTGTGTCATAACTCCATCCTTCTTTGTCGCCAAAAGTGTTTTCTTCAACGGTGTTTGACTTTGCTATGGAGTAGTCCTTGTAATAGAAATGTTGCCATGAATATCCCGCCATTACATTGATGTCACTTTTAATAGGGGCTATATTTTTGATGTAATTCAAATAAAAATCCATTACTTCATTCCTTCTTAGATTGTTCCAGGAGTTGCCTTGTCCGATATTTTTAAAATCAGTATCTTTAGCGCTGGAGAAAGATCCTGGAGTTACAAAATTGTTTCCTGTTGCTTTGGAAACATCATACCCAAGGTTAAGATTGGCGTGTAAGTCTTCTAATCCGTAAATCTTATAGTCTAGTTGAATATTTCCAAGACTTCGTTTAGTTGTCCCTTTGTTATTCCTTTCATTCGAAAATGTTTTTATTGCGAACAGCCTATAAATCGGCTATTCAGGTTTAACTTATTTGTTTTGACACAATAAAAGAATAAGCAGGCTGCGGTATGCTGTCTGCGGCTATTGGCTTAGG
>NZ_BAACAN010000024.1:0-43150 GCF_054687055.1 Segatella asaccharophila
TGAATCACTCAACTCCAAACTCAAGAGATTCAGAGCGCAACTACATGGAGTCTCTGATCTTCCCTTCTTCATGTATAGAGTTTCCTTAATCTTTGGGTAAACTAACACGGAACTATGCTGGTGCCCCCAAATTTTACAATGATCATTCTTCCATCAAGGATATAATTGATGACGACAATATAGCTGTTTCCAATAGAATTGGATGTATTCAATATGGATTAATTTATAAAAAGATTCAGTTGGAAAATCTCAAAGAAGAATTGTTAACAAATAAGGATGGATATAAAGGAACTCCTTATAATAGTCTACTTGTTATATATGACTATTTTTATTATAGAGAATAAGTTCTCAGATTAGATTTTAAACAATATATCCCAATTGCAAAATTTCAAACGTAAACGTCCCAAATAGGCAACTTGCGTGAATTCTTAAGAATGTATTACTTTTGTGCTCACATTATTAAATCCAAAAATTATGGTGAATACAACAGATTTTGAAAAAAGGCTACTCTTCCTCTATAAGATGGATGGAGGGCAGGAATATGTTGACATGGCTAAACGAAATCGTTCAGTGATGAATGCCGTGACTTCATGAAAATTATACCAAACCAACTCTATTCATGAAAATCTCTTCAAACTGAATTGATCCGTAACAATAGAGTACGTTTCCAATTCCCTGTTTATAGGGTATCGACATAAATTGGACTCTTACTCAATAAAAAACATAATAAAAACTATGAAAATAGGTATAATACAACTATCAGACATACATTTCAAAGGAGGTAAGAATCTAGTAATAGATTATAAGCAAGCCTTTCAGAAGGCATGTTTAACCTATGTCAAAGATTGTATGAAAATAATTGTCGTAATAAGTGGAGACATAGCCTTTAGTGGAAAGAAAGGAGAATACGACATAGCATATACCTTTTTCAAAGATGCGGAACAAGTTATTAGAAAAGAAGCTATATGGATTAATAGTTTTGATTATGTGATAGTACCCGGCAACCATGACTGTGATTTTTCTACAGGCAACGAAGTAAGGAATATTGTAATCAGTAGCGTCTGCACTGAAGACGAACTGAAAGAAGATGAGCTTATTAAGTGCTGTTTATGTCCGCAAAAAGAATTTTGGAAATTTTATTCTAGACTTGTTGAAAATAAGAAAGATCCTAAAATATCTTATAAAGAATCTTTCCCCTTAACTGTAAATCCTAATTTTGATATTGAGTTGCATTGTTACAATACGAGTCTCCTTTCGCAATTGAAAGAGACGCAAGGAACTCTAATCGTACCGACTAACTGTTATTTGAACACGGAAACTAATCATAGAAACCTTGTTATCTCAATATTCCATCACAATCCATCATGGCTTTCTGCAAATACTCCCAAAAACAATAAAAAAAATTTTGAAGCTCATCTGTTGAAAGAATCAGATATAGTGATGTGTGGTCATGAGCATAGTCCACAACATATAGAGGTATCGAACATCAATAGTTCCTCTCAGATAACATATTTGGAAAGTCCAGCATTTCAAGAAGATGGAAAGTCAGAATTCAATATTCTAAAATTTAATACCGAAAACAACAAATTAACAAACATCGAATTCAGGCTAGATATAAAAAATAGCATTTACTCTTGTTCCGACGAGAAAGAAATACGGACTATAGAAAAGATCTGCGGAATAGGTTTGCGCAAAGAGTTCTCTGATAGTCTTGACAGTATAGAAATACCTTTAAAGCATTCAGCCAAAGAGAATCTGAGATTATCCGATGTGTATGTTTATCCTGATTTGGAATCGTTTGCTGCCCTAGACAGTAAGGTCATCCAATATACAGACGCTTCCATTTTGTCAACTGATAAGGAAGATGGAAGAAATATATTTATTGAAGGCGACAGCCAGTCAGGAAAGTCATCTCTCATCCGGATGACTTTTATGTCCTTTATTCAGAAAGGTACATTTCCTCTGTTGATAAGAGGTGCAGACATAAAGAACCTGAATATTAATCAATTACTATATAGGGCTTATAAAAGACAGTACGAGAATAAAGAATTTACATACAATGCGTATTGTCAATTAGACATAGAGCAGAAAGTTCTTTTCATTGAAGATTTGAATGAGAGCAATTTGAATAGAAATGGCGTTCACAGTATGTTGGAGGAGTTAAGAAAATTGTTTTCAAAGGTAATCATAACCATTTCTACGTCATTCGTAAATGAACCTTTTCTGACAGGAACAGGTAATGACGATGTTAAATACTATCATCTAAAAAGCTTTGGCTATGAAAAAAGAAACCAGCTTATTGAAAAATGGATTTATATTGGCAAGGACAGAAATACTGTCAAACGGGCTGAACTTGAACAGAAGGTCAAACTTACTTTTGATCAAATTTCAAGTTTGCTTGGAGAGCAATATATGCCCTCATACCCAGTGTTTATACTTTCATTGTTACAAAGTTTAAGCAACAGCTTGAAGTCATTCAACCTAACACAGACAGCTTATGGATATTGCTATTATTCGTTAATAATCGCTGCGTTGGTTAAGGAGGGAGTAAACCAGAACAAAGTTGAAGGTATAATTCAATTCCTTTTGAAACTTGCTTTTAGTTTATATGAAAAATCTAAGAACTCCTTTTCAAAAGAGAACTATCACAACTTTTATTTGTCCTATATCAAATCTTATAGGGCAAGTTATACAGAGGACAAGCTGCTGGAAGTATTACAGGATAGTTACATCATAAAGGACAGTGAAGGGGACTATAAATTCACTTATAAGTATATATTTTACTATCTTATAGCCGCAAATATATCACAATTGAGAGATGAGACAATTCAAAAGAAAATCATTAAGGACTTGTGCGATAACATGCACAAAGAAAAAGAGGCCAATATCCTCATATTCCTTGTAAATCAGAACATCATTCCTGATGTCATCCAAGAGTTGATTTTCTACAGCTGGCTACCTTTTGAAAACTTTAATCCGATAACCCTTAATACCGATGATAAACTTTTTACTCAAGTAAAGAGTATTGCAGAAGAGATTAAAATGGATGTCATTTGTAATGACGTTAACCCTCATGAGGAGAGAGTTAAGGAATTAAAGCATAAAGACTCTAAAAATAGAGAGCAGAGAAAGGCTCCGATAATAACAGAAGCGGAAATAGATAAGAATAAAGATTTACGTGATGTATCATCATCCATAAAAATAGTTCGGATACTTGGGCAGATAATCAAGAATCAAAGGTACACTTTCAAGCGGGATACTTTGCTAAGACTTGTAGAGGAATCCTATAACGTGTCATTCCGCACAATAGCATTTCTATCTGAAATGATTGGTAAGAGCAAAGTCGAAATTGTCGATTACATCAAGAAGAAAAACAAGAATATAACTAAAGAGGACGCAACCAAAATAGAAAACCGTGTTACTAAGGTATTACAGTCTATGTTATACAGATTTTGTCTTGATAACTTTTCAAACATTTCTGCCTCTGTGGGTGCACCAGGTATGTCTGATCTTTTTAATGATGTGTCTCATAACATGGGTACACCTGCGGCAAAGATTGTCAGCTTTACCATAAATAGTTATTATAACAAGTTGAGAATAGTAGATCTTAAAAGAATAATGGACGAATTCAGGAACAATCCTGTTGCTAAAGAAATAGTACGTGCGAGAGTTATCAACTATGTATATCATAACTACGTAAATTGGGATGAGCGACAGAAGATTGGAAATATCTGCAACTTCCATCTTGTTGATAAGAACGGATACAACAAATATATAATCGAAAAATTTTCCAAGAAGCATGGGGAAACTGATAAGTATAAAAAAACTTAGTGTTAATTTCGTAACCTTTCCCAATAGGTTACTTCCTAACCCTTTATGATATTTATTGTTGTGTTCATATCTGTTTTATCCGCATCTTGAAATCAAATGACGATAGTGCTGTATCGGTACCATTCCTGTGAACTGATACAGCGCTATCGTCAATTTAGTATAGAAGTCTTTAACTCCTCCAAGATTTCAGGAGACTTTTTGTAAGCATCCAATAAACTACACGTTGTAACAAAAATGTTTCTGTTGTATTTTTGCAGCAGAAACATTATTAGTTATAAAGTGTATGACAAAACAAGAATTTGAAGAACTACAGTTGCAGTTTGCACAAAGTGGTAAAACATTGAAGTTGTATCTACATCAGATCAACTTGAAGTATTCAAACTATAATTACTGGCGTACCAAGTTCAAGACCGCAAACAGTCATAATGAACTGGCACCCATCAGTATTAAATCCGGAAAAGAAGAACCAGCTCCGGTATTCAATGGTCAGATGCCATGTGGAGCGACTTTGGTATTCCCCAATGGTGTGCGGGCTCACTTTGGTACGGGTACAGAAGATGTGCTTCTGAAATTATTGAAAGAAAGTATTTCACCTGATGTTCTGCCTTAATGATACGATGCGCTACTATCTATGTCCAGGATGTACGGACATGCGTAAAGGTATCAGTTCCCTATGTGGAGTTGTACATGAGAAGATGAACAGCAATGTCAGGAATGGCGATGTCTTTATCTTTATAGGCAGAAGCCGTAAACTGATGAAACTGCTGCATGCCGAGGATGGCGGCATGGTAATAGCTCTTTGGCCGCAAGTCGGAGAAACTTCCAATTTACGATCCCAACTATCCCGATTTGTTTGCTGACCAGTTTGCATCAAGCAATAAAGAAGCTGAAGAAAAACGTGACGGGGCAGTGGAACAACTTCCCGAAGAGAAGCCTGCTGCTACATCCAAGAAGCGCAACAACAGAAAGATGCTTGATGATCTTCCCGTACTTGAGCGTGAAGTGCTCGAACCGGAAGGTGGAGTTGACCTGACTGTCTATAAGAAGATCGGAGAAGAAGTGACACGCGTTGTCAAGCACAAGCCTGGTCAGCTTTATGTCAAGGAAATCATACGTCCCAAATATGGACTCATCAACAATACTCAGTTGCCTCCATCCGGTCAGAATGGTGTCCTTATAGCAAAGATGCCATTGCTTCCTATCTATAAAGGTGTTGCTGATGCAAGTCTGCTGGCAGAGATCCTTATCCAGAAGTATGAATACCACATGCCATTTTACCGCCAGATCAAGCAGTTCTCACAGCTAGGTATGAACGGATTGACGGAAAGTACAATGGATAACTGGTTCAGGCAGACGGTGAATCTGCTGAGCCCTCTTTATGATACTCTGAAAGCTGAGGTCTTCAAGGCTGATTATATACAGGCAGATGAAACCGTCCTGCCTGTCATCAACAATGAAGCCCATAAAGCATCAAAGGAATATCTCTGGACGGCAAGGGCTGTCATGAAAAAGCTGGTAATTTTCCATTATTACAATGGCTCCAGGGCTGGAGCTGTGATAGAATCACTGGCAAAGAAATACAAATACAAAGGATACCTTCAGTGTGATGGTTTTGCAGGCTATGAAACGGCCTTCAAGACAAATCCCGATGTGACCCTTTTCAACTGTATGGTGCATATACGCCGTCATTTTGAACAGGCTCTTGATGAGAATCGGGAGATGGCCCGGCATGCCATTACAGAGATACGGCATCTCTACAAAACAGAACATATGTGCGATGATGCAAACCTGACGGCTGATGAACGCAGGCAGAAACGCCGGGAATTATCTCTCCCAATTATGAATGCTATGAAAACATGGATGGAGACGGCGGGCGTAGAGTACAGTCAGGGCTCGCTCACAGGCAAAGCCATTACCTATGCATACACACGTTGGGATAATATGATGCATTACCTTGATGACGGACGACTCCTACCTGACAACAACCTCGCAGAGAATGAAATCCGTCCTATAACGCTGGGAAGAAAGAACTACCTCTTCTGTGGTTGCCATAAGGCTGCTGAAAATATGACTGTGATCTGTTCTCTCCTGGCTACATGCAAAAATCACACAGTCAATCCAAGAGAGTATCTCAATGATATCATATCAAAGATGCCATATCACAAAGATGATGCCCATGAAGAACTCGTGAAATTGCTACCACATGAGTGGAAGTTACAGCATCAATAATACTTCATATGCTATAAATACAACAGCAGCTACAACATTATGATAATGCTATAGCTGCTGTGTTTTTGGGAAGCTACATGTAGACTACTGTATGCTTACTTTTAAAGTATAACCCGATTTTTTAAACTACAACGCTTGAAACGGCCTCTGTTATAAAGAGGTACGCTTAAGTTGTGGTTTACTTTTGAACTCACCTTTTATGAAAAAGATATGAATACAATGAATAATCGTACAATTTTAGACCTTAATAATAAAGAGGCTCGTAAATTACTTATAAAGCCTAAGAATTACTGTAATCTTTCTTTACCAAAATATTTTGATTTCAAACCGATATTAGATTTCGTAAAATCCACTGTAGGCGGAAAAAGTATGGATTCTTGTCTTGCAACTAATATCAGTAAATCAAAAAAGAAGATATGGCCTTCTAATTTTGATGATGTAAATTACAAATTTCTTGTTAATAAAGATGGGCGTTATGCATTTCGTCCATTTCAGATAATCAATCCATACTATTATTATTTTTTTGTATGTTTGTTGACAAAAAAAAGTAATTGGAGTCAGATAATAACGCGATTCTCTCAGTTTTATGACAGCCATATAGATGTCGTCAGTATGCCTTGTATTCCCAAAGCACATGCCAATGAAGTTGCAACAGCTATCAATAATTGGTATACAGACTTTGAGCAACAGTCAATTGAATACTCTTTGGATTACAAATATATGTTCATAACCGATATAACCAGTTGCTACGGATCAATCTATACGCATTCTATAGCATGGGCTATGCACGGTAAACAGGTTGCGAAGCAGCACATAGGTGACCACAATCTTCTTGGAAATCAAATTGACGATTTTATGCAGCATATGCAGTTCAACCAAAGCAATGGAATACCGCAAGGTAATATGGTGAGCGATTTTGTAGCTGAACTTGTCTTAGGTTATGCTGACAAGCTCCTTGCCGATAAGTTAGCCAACAAGGGGATTAATGAATACAAAGTCTTGAGGTATCGTGACGACTACAGGATATTTAGCAATAATAAGATTGAACTTGAAAAGATAGCACTAACTCTACAAGAAGTCCTGAGTGGATTGAATTTCCAAATTAACAGTTCTAAGACAAAGTTTTCCGAATCCATCATTTTCGATTCTATAAAGCAAGACAAACTGTATTACCAGTCAGTTCTTCCATTATATAAAAATCAAGATAAAAGTGTGGTCTCGGCAATAAATTCTGCAGAGGGACAGTTGTTCTACATTCTCCAGTTTTCAAAGAAATATCCCAATTCTCCGACCGTTCAGAAGTTATTAACAAAGTTCTACGCTTGGTATGCTGCAAATCAGAATATGGAGAACATCATCGTACTTACAGCTATACTTGTAGATATTATTATGGATAATCCAAGATCTTTTCAAGTAGGTACAGCAATTTTGAGTTCATTTATCAGTAATCTTCATACAAGCAAGGAACAGGCTGACTTGTTAAATAGAATGTATAAGCGATTGTCAGAACTTCCCGACCAAGGTGTTTTACAGTTATGGCTACAGCGAATTACGACTAAAATCAATATTAAAGTATTGATGTATACAGAAAAACTTTGTCGGATAGTTGAGGGACAACCAGATGTCCAGATTTGGAATAATACTTGGCTGGATTCCAGGTATACGAGCGGATTTCCACTGCATTTAATGTTGAATAACACTATATTGCAGTCGTTGCAGCCAACTATGGGATTAAACGAATTTGACGTCTTTGAGTACTAATACAACTATTATTCTGAGAGATGGCCTGCTAAAATCCTTTTATTACCCTTAAAGAATTGCTAAAGGATACCTCAATTCTTCAGTGTTTACACGATAACAGGAAGTAAGCGTTCAAAATAGGCATCTTGCGTAAACACTTAATAGATGTTACTTTTGTGCCCACATATAAAATATTATGGTGAGTACAACAGATTTTGAAAAACTGCTCTTCTTCTATAAGACGGAGGGTAAGAATAGGTCGATCCAGACATTTTGTATGAACAACGTAGCCAACTACAGAACATTCGACAAATGTATCGTAATACCACAAGGGCATCGTTTCGGTTCTGGTTGTAAATGGTCCGGAAGTGGTGAGTCATGAAAACAAGGAGTCAAGTATGGAACGGCTTGGGAGTCAGGAAACCTTCATATTCCTGTCGATGAACTTCAGAATCTTAATATGGACAAGATAACGATCATCAAGATGCTGTTGGCATCCCAGAATGAGAACAAGCAGTTGCATGTAAGACTCGATTAGCAAAATGCCAAATTGGACAGGCAGAACGAGGAAGTTCGGTCGAGGGAGGAGTGTCTGAACAGACGTTTTGACGAGCTTACGCAGATCAATACGGCAAGTTCTGAAAACCAGATCAGGCTGATGTACCAGTTTACCGGGCTGCATTTCCATTTGGAACAGATGGGCGGTCAGTATGATGATCTGCTGGCAGAGCTCAAAAAGCAAAAAGGCCTGAACAAGATGGCCAGGAAAGAGAAGTATGCCATCCGGAAACAGAGCGTGACGAAGGATGAGTTGGATTAAGACCATCATGATGACGAAAATTGAGATCTACCATATGATGGGCATACAGGCATTGAAGTTCTTTCAGGCTTTTTTTCAGGAAGCTCAATGAAGGATGCCTTGACTTCATGAAAATGATACCTAGCCAATTGACCATAGATTAAAATCTTATCAGTTTTATTCGGAACTTAAAATCAGGGACACTTGGGAGTATCTTGCTGATAGGGCATGGACATCAATTGGATACGTACTGTTTTTCGGAAGACATTTGGAGATTAACGAAATCAGTGAGGAAAGATAAACGACAAAATTTGGGATAAATGACATACGAAGAAATCTGGCAGAAAATAAAGGGTATGTCACAGAAACAGCGGAGCATGCTTGCGTATGAAGTGGCATTGAAGGGTTTCAAAGTCGGATATATCCATCCGCATTATTACTTTGATGCTAAGTCTGTTCACGACATTTTATTCTACCCATCCCATGAACAACATGAGATTAAGGAATCCAATGGTAAATACTATGATATATTGAAGGAAATCATGGAGAATGATAAGGAGATACATATCTAATTTAAACGATACTCGTGGTTTCTTCGCCTCATCAATGATTGGCGGGAAGGGAAAGTAATCAGGTCATATATCTGCTCACGGTTCAACTGCGAGTATGTCAATACATGGTACCGTATCCTGCCTGGTGACAGTCTTGCAGGTGAACGTCCGCGCTTGCTGTTTATCATGAAAAAGAATGGCTGCGAGGTGGTGTATAGGATGACGGCTGTGCAGGGAATTGACATGACTTTTACATGCGAATCGTATTCCTGGTTCTTGTAAAGATGAAAAGGACTCAAAAAGTCAAGGATATAGAGGCATTAACGATCTTATCGGCTTGGCGAGAAAAGTAAATATAGCGAAAAAGATTCGTTTAAGAACTTGGAGCAACGGCTTTGGGGAAAGTGTGTATCAGTGGTGTTGGTACATAAAAGATAGGAGATAAGAATTCTGAAGAACTTTTTCATCGTTGCAAAGGTAATATATCATCAACAAAACACAAGTATTTTTTGATTTATATAATTGATGTCATCACAAGTGTATGAATTGAGCAACCGTAACGGCAGTCTGCTGAAAGGACTGGTGCTCGTGTCGGACCTGCTGCTCCTGAACGTTTATACGTGGATCTTTGCGGAGGCCGTCGGTTCTCCGCTTACGAAGATCAAGAGTTTCTGGCTGGCAATTGATTTTGCTTATCTGATCAGCATTCATTTCTTTCCGCCGGTTTTCCATTTGCGCCAGTCTACAAGGCTGTTCGTGATCGGCAGAGTGATCAGGATCTGGACCTTCTTCCTGATCATGTCTCTGTGCTTTTTGTTCTTCCTGCACTGTGTAGTCCTTCTGAAGTGGCGGTACTGGCTGGTATATTACGCCTTGTTTTTCATGCTGCTTTGTACAGGCCATCTGCTGGGCCGCAGGTTGCTGTTAGACTACCGTAAGCGGAAAGGACTGTGGCATGAGGTGCTGTTTGTAGGCCAGGGCCCCAGCCTTGAGGACCTGTACGCGGCGATGCGGGATGACGCGTCATACGGCTATCGCCTGAAGGGTTATTTTGCCGATGCTCCGAAAGTTGACTTTCTGGAGGGGATTCCTTACCTCGGAAGAGTATCAGAGGTGAATTCATGGATGGATAATTATCACGGCAGTATCTCTGCCGTGTACTGCAGCCTGTCCTCGGAGAGGGCGGATGAGATCCGGCAGTTAATGGAATGCTGTACGCGCCATGTGGCACTGTTCTACAGTGTGCCGAACGTGCGTAATTATCTGAAGCGGAAGATGAACATGGCACTCTATGGTGATGTACCGGTGCTGTATATCAGTGAGATCCCGCTGAACCGTCCGGGTAATAAACTTTTTAAGCGTGTGTTTGATATAGTGGTGTCGGTGATATTCCTGGTGTTCTTCTTTCCGTGGATCTATCTGATCGTAGGTGCGATTATCAAATTGACAATGCCGGGTCCGGTGTTTTTCAAGCAGAAGCGGACCGGTCTGGACGGCAAGGAATTCTGGTGCTATAAGTTTCGCAGTATGAAGGTGAATGATGAGGCGGACAGCGTTCAGGCGACAAAGGATGATCCGAGAAAGACGAAGTTCGGTAATTTTATGCGGCATACGAATATCGATGAACTGCCGCAGTTCTGGAATGTTCTTATGGGTACGATGTCAATCGTAGGGCCCCGACCGCACATGCTCAAGCATACGGAAGTGTACTCCCAACTTATTTCCAAATATATGGTGCGCCATTTCGTAAAACCGGGGATCACCGGCTGGGCGCAGGTGACGGGATGTCGTGGAGAGACACATGAACTGTGGCAGATGGAAAGACGTGTGAAGAAGGATATCTGGTATATCGAGAACTGGTCGTTTCTCCTGGACCTGAAGATTATCTGGCTGACAATCTGGAACGTGATTTCAGGGAAGAATGATGAAGCCTACTGAAGGGACGGAAATATATCTTGGCATTACCTTCAGTATTTCTTAAAGTTATAATGTGTCTTCCATGAAGTTCTTTCATCTTTATGATTATCAGCAGGACATGAAGGGGCGGATTAAGGAGGCTTTCCGGTCTCATCAGTCTGTCATGATACAAATGCCGATAGGTACGGGTAAGACATACCTGTTGGCTGCCGTTGTATCTGAATATATTACTCGGAACCAGGGGCGGGTATGGATCTTGGCTCACCTGCTTTGGCCAGTACTTACTCGTCCATAATGGATGCGTTTCCTGAGGTAAAGAAATTAGGAGTAACGGCAACTCCATGCCGGCTCAACGGTAAAGGGTTTACAGACTTGTTTGAACTGCTGTTGACTTCGTGGAGCATGAACCATTTTATTGTCAAGTCAAGGGGCACTTGAGCCTTTATGATTATTACTCTATCCGACCTGACAGTGAGGAGCAATGGAAAATCAATTCACTGAAGAAGCGTAGTGTTGATGGGGATTATCAGCAGAAGGAAATGGACGAAGTGCTGGACAAACGCCCGAGTATTGAAAAGTTGTGCCGGACGGTTCTGAGGCGTATCGATACTGTGCAGAATGGTACGAATACAGCATCATGTGATCATATCTTAAGATCTATATTCTTACGATATATAATATTCCTTTTAAACTGCCACATCCTTTTATCAGGCTGTTTGCTTTTTGTAGGATTGAATTTATCGTCAGATAAATATAAGAAAACATTCTTTCTTGGCAGAGACTTGATTTTATTGGAAGCATCTTGAATATCATCATCCTCTACCCACGAAATACACCTTTCTAAATTTGGAATGAAATATTCATAAAGGTATGTTGGTCGGTTCTCATAAATTGGTTCTTTACGATACTCCTTATCTATAACGGTAAAGTTTCTTATAAGAATAGAGGCTCTATACTGCTTCTGTTCGTTTTCAAAAGTTAAGTCTATACCGGAAAAATGACCATAAAAACTCCCGACTGGTAAATATTTACAGATGCGTTTTTCTTTCTTGCTGGGATTAAAATTTTTGTGATTATTTCGATGGTAGACGACATAGTCCTTGATAGGTCTTTTACCATTCGAACTAAGATCTTTTTCATCATGAAAAAAGAATTCTACATCTCTCAAGTAAATATCATATCCTTTTCCGATACCAAAATCTACGGATAAATGCCCTCTTAAGAGAATGTATTCTGCAATTTCTCTGAATTCTACTGTTAATTGATCGATATCATTAGAAGCTTTAAATTCTAAGAGTTTGCAAATAAGTGGATTATTTGTTTTCATTCGTTATGGATAAATATGTAAATAGGCTTGAATCTTTTTATATAGCATACTATTAATACCGGACGATATGGAAGTCCCTTAGTGTGCAATTTTTCCATAAAGATTTAAAAGTATATTCCATCCAAGTGTAATTGATAAGTTTTCCCCAATATCAAAGGCATCCTTATTAAGGACGATAATCAGTTTGGGATGTATGCTTTCAATGAGATTCTGTGTAAGAAATAGTTGTCGTACAAAGAAGTCTAGTACTTTTTTGTGATTGTCCATTGTTGTCAAAAATTGTTAGTGAGTTTCCCTTAGGGCAAATAAGTCTACATGTTCGAATTTATAATCTTCGGTATAGTATAGTATCTTTTGATAGCATACCAGAATGGTCCAAAAGGGTGAGCCATTGATTCCTTTAAGGTTGGATATTCTATTCTGCCATTGACTTTTTCTCCATTATCAGATGAATTCATGCCAGTTATTAAGACATCAATGTGGTCCATCGTTACATCTTTGGCTATACAGTAACCTTTTTTGAGTACCTACATGGATTCCTTTGGGGAAATAGTCGGCAGGTTATTATATTTCTCAACAAAATCAGCAAACAAGTTGTAAATCTTATTCTTGTAATCAGAATAGCAAGTAATCTTATGATCCATATTCATTTTATTTTTTAAGTTAAAAAAATATTCATGAGTCCACTTTAAAAAGTGTCCTTAATATACTGTTTTCTTCTTTTACTCTCTATATATCTACAAAAAATCGATAAAACATGATTGTTTATATATTATTTTAGATATGGCAGGTAATTCTTTGCCAAAAAAGACTTTTTAAAGGGGACTCATTCATATTATAAAAGTTTTTTAATTGATTAAAGAAGCTATAGGATTTTGATAATCATTCCATTGACAGGATAGAAAACATACCGATCCAGTACTCTTTCTCCATGAGCTTTTAATGCATACGTATAACAATCGAATTGTCCTTTATAGTTACCTGCATAGTGTTCATTTTGAGGATTTGTTATATATTTGTCTTGCCCAGGGAAAGTCTTATAATCTGCGAGTACAACACCATTGTTCGTTTCCCAAACCAAATCCATGTCTCCCGTGATGATATGATTTTGATCATCCAAATATTTAAATGGCAATTCATGGTATACATTGCATGCATTACCGTAATGTGTTTCTATCCATTCAGAAAGTGAATCCCAAGAGGCAATAATACTTTTTATGTCCGATAATTCAGTATTTAATCCCCATTCTGAAATGACCTGAGAAACAAAATCTTGTGTATTTTTGCTTTGTCTATCAAGGGAGCAGAATATCTGATGAATGCAACTGCCGGCTTGGGCTACGTCTTCTTCTTTAATGTGATGTTTGATTTGTTGAATTCTCTCAGGCATGATTTCTATCTGTCCAGTTTGAGCTTCAATGGTACTCGGAGTTTGATCGCGACAATCATTCTCACATAATGGAGCTGCCAACCGAACCGAATTTCTATAGGTCTGAAATCCCTGATAAGTGAGTTCTGATGGATGTTGTTGTTCAAAATCATTAATGTTGTTTTCTATGATTTTGAAAGGTATACCCGTATTTAAACAATCGATTTGTTCAGCGTTTTCAGATTCAGTATTTACGGTAATGCCGACTTTGGAGAAACGACATAGAGGATCTTTTATACTTCTGTATTTGAAAGCGGCCAGATAGAGATGATCTTGAGCTCTTGTTAGAGCGACATAAAGTAACCTTTTGCTTTCGTCTTTAATATCTTCAACGGTTGAATTGTATCTCTTGAATTTTAGCACGGCAGTTTTTATTGTTCCATCCTTAATGCTCTTGTCATTACCAAATATCCACGGAAGCACACTGATTATCATAGGAGGGTATAAATTTGAAAGATCTGGTTTCTTTTCGTGAAATGCGGATATGCCATAAAATTCCTTTTTAATCATATCCTTTTGATCAATTGGGTCATTCTGTAAGGACATTACAATGACATTTTTCCACTCCAGACCTTTTGATCCATGATAGGTATATAATTGGATCCCATTTGCATCTTCAGGAAGAGAGGAAGAACTCTGGCCTATATAATTCATGTAACCATCAATGGTAGAAGGAAGGGCCATCTGTTGGCAATGGTCTTCATACCTTGATGCCAGGCTGATCAATGTATCAAAGATGTTAAATCCAGCGCAAGTACGGTCCCATCTTCTTGATATATTTTTTAGATCAAATTCTATAACTAATGTTTCAACCAGTGCTGCAACAGATAAACTATGGAGTTCATCATAACGTTTTAGAAGTGTTTTGACTATGGAGTTACCTTCCAAAAAATGGCTTTCTCCTTGGCATTTATCCTTATTATCATAGTCAATTTTTCTGTCTATGATATTTCCGATATTTGCTTCTGGTTGTGTGATATATTCGATTTGGGCTTTGGCCAATAAGTCATTACGGTTAACTAGCAGGCGCAACATTGAAAAAAGTAACCCCTTTTCTTTACTTTCGTTGATAATTTCAGAATCTCTATATACAGGTAATTGATAAGCCTTCAGTTCTGCAGCCAGTTCGTCCAGTTCATTGTTGCTACGTGCTAAAACAGCTATGTCCTCAGGTTTTTCACCGTTTGCAACAAGATAGGCTATGTCCATTGCAAGGTGTGAAATATTATCAGCTTTTTTGCTGCCTTGGTGTCCGCACTCCAAATAAGTCAGACAGTCTTTATTTTCTTTATTAAGTTTCTCTTCACAAGGTTTTAATTTGATGTGAGTTATTTCTTCTTCGGTATGGGCATTAAAAACTTTAATGAATACCTTGTTTAAAGTTCTGATGATGTCAGGTTGCGAACGCCAGCAAGTATCCAGTGGCTCTTCCATCTTACACCCTTCTTTTTCTTCCTTTATTTTATCTGTTACCGCCTGTGTCAGGGCGGCATCCGTACCCCGGAAACCATAAATGGCCTGTTTCGAATCACCGACAAAATAACTCTTTTCCATTAAATCAGAAAGTCGGTCAAAAATCTTGACTTGTACGGGAGAGGAATCCTGAAATTCATCAACGAAAAGATATTTGTAAGAACTATTTATATCTTTGCTGACTTCCTGATCATTGAGCAATTTTAGAAAATATTGTTCCATATCATTGAAGTCAAGCGTATGTTGGTCTCGTTTATAAATTTTATATCTTTCTTTCCATTTTTTTGCAAGTTTAAATATAATAGATATGAATTCAACATGATCATTGATGATGTCATTATCCTTGTACAGTTCCTGGACTTGGCGTGTTGAGTAATTCTGACTTTCCTGAAAATCAGGAATGTTGAAGATAATGGCTTTTTCAACAATTTGCTGGAGATATTTCTCCCAATAGTTGTAATCAAGGGTTGTTCCATATCCATAGTCCTTCTTCTTGACTATGTTATATGTCCTACAGAAATTGTTTAAAAACTTGATTTCTGTATCATTAGGAAGATCAGCAAGAGATTGGCTAATAAAAAAGTTTACATCATTTTCATCCATGACATTCATTTTAGGACTAAGTCCCAGTATATACCAATACTTGTTGATCATTTTATTGGCAATACTATGAACTGTACCTATATTTGCAAGGTCAAGACGGTCAGCATCTTCGTATCTTCCTTTTTCATTAAGGGCAGCTTTGGCTTTTTCCCGAAATTCTTCCGCAGCTTTTTCTGTAAAAGTTGTCAGAATGACTTGTTCTGGTTTTACATTACCTGCAATGATATAATCAGCAAGCCGATGCGTCAGAGTATAGGTTTTTCCAGAACCAGCTCCAGCGCTGATATAATTGATGTTTTTCATTCCATTTTATTGTTTAAAGAGCCCATAATTACTGAAAAGGTTACCATATTTATTATCTTCAGAATCAGTTGACAATGGAAAAAGATGTTTTTCTTGCTGGTCTATACAATATGGCAGAGTTTCTGCCGGCTGGCCTTCACCCATTTCTATGTTACCATTGACGATTTGTGTTCTGCGATAAATGTATGAGTTTCTGATTTCGTTAATCACGGTAGTTTCCGTATTTTCTTTTATTTCTTGTTGTTCAAAATATTCGCAAGTCTTAAACGGATGTGTTGAAAATAATATACCACGTGGCATGAGAAAGTATCCTACGGCAACTACATTATTGCCAATTTCTTTCTTTGTCAATTCTTCATAGATAGCCAATTGCAGTGAACGATTTTCCTGTAACATCTTAGTATATCTGTCTGATGTGGTCCACTTAAAATCAAAGATATATAGACCGTCATAATCATCAGCAAGAAGCATATCTAAGAATCCTCTTATATTAATTCCTTGTAAAAATCCCATCTGGTCATTTTCAATCTCTTTTTCACAGGCTACGATGTGTAATCGGTTCAGGCGGATGATTTCAAGTAGGTGTTGGACACATCTATGAAGTTCTTCTTTTAATATTTTAGCTTTTACACGGTTTTCACTTTGTAGCAACAGTGCACCGCAGGCCACTAGTTGATCATTGAATACGTCGTTGAAATGAAGATTTATGTTATCCTTAATATAAGGGTAGGTACCGCTAGTTGCTATGTCCTCATGCTTATTGAAGAGTTTTGCGATGACAGCATGTGCCACATTCCCTTCAGTTCGATATACATCCTGCATATTAGCCACACTGGTCCCTTCAATATGAATAAGATTTTCAAGTGTATAATCCAGTGGATTTTGTATCAAGTTTTCTAGAGAAGTCGCACTTTCTCGTTCAGGCCATTTGAGTTCCTTACCATTTCGTATTTTAATGGTAGACTTGTCTTTCAGTTGGTTATTAACTGTTATATCATTCCAAATCAAATCTTTAGGAATGGGCGGTGTTGTTGTAATTGTTGGATTATTAAGCTTTTTTTTGAAAGTGCTTTCCAACTGAATCATGACAGGATCTTTTGGTAATTTTTGCATTCCATCATTTTTACATACAACAAGTACCAATTCTTCTGTGGTCATCTCAAAAGGCATCAGTTTTATGGCTTGCCTGTACTTCCTCTCCTTGTTTTCATCCCAGAAATAGAGTTGGTTCATTTCTTCCTTTTCTCTTGGAGACAAGAATCCATAAGTAGAAGGTTGTGGGTCATTTCCATTGAATCCGTACCATATCGTTTTATGACTTTGACTGATAATCTTACCCGGATTATCAATCATATTCCTGCATCCCGTTTGAGGCTCATACTGAACGAAAGAAGTTGGCTCATAGAGGCTACCCATCCATCCATGAACTTTATCATAGTCAATTTCGCTATTATCTTTTTGATATTCTTTCAGAAGCAATTTAATGGCATCTGTTTGTTTATCAACAAGACTTAGTTGTTCAGCTTCTGTATTCATACTTCTATTTTGCAGGATAGTAATATGTTGCCTGACCCAATTGCAAAGATGATCAGTGAAGTCATAGAGTTCTTTAATATTTACTTTTTCGTTATGTCCTAAAACATTTACAGGAGTTTCCATGGAGGGAAGATACTTATCCAGAATATTTTCAATATTAGGTTCTTTTTTTATGATTTCCTCTCTAAGTCTTTTGCATTCATCATTGAAATAACCTCCAGACTGAACAATCGTTTCTGCCAGACATCTACGGATGTTTACAGGAATTGGACTCATGGGAACTTGAAGCCAATCTAACAGATTATTAAGATTTAGCGGTTTTTGAAATAGTCCAAGTCCAATAATATATAATTGTGAAAGCTGAGGAAATGAGTTATTAATTATTGAACCACAAAGAGGTTGACCTTGTAAATGGAGCATATTGTCAAAAGCTTTATTATTCATATTGATCCAAAGATTGTATTGGTCCATATCTCTGAGGGACATCCTTTGAAGTGCATCTTGCTTAGTTCTGAATTTGAATATTTTGAAACTGCCATCACCTTTAAGGTTGTTATTTTTGATTTTCTCTCCTTGGAGTAATGCTCTTACCATAGAAAGATCATTATCTGCTTGATCCGCATGGCGTAGCAATTCAATTTTGACACCACGTTCTTTTAATGCATTCAATAGTTGTTGGATGATAGGCATCAGCAAGTTTTCCTGACAAGGAATTACAATAGTCATGTCAGGAGGAAGCAAGCAATTATCTTTAATTGAATGGATCATCCGAAAGATTCTTTCTGCGTCACCATGAGTATTAAAATAGGACTCAATGCCTTGTAAAACTTCGATTCTTCCTTTAGAACTTGTAGTGTCAGTATTCCATCCGGCAAGAGCTAGCTTATCCCGCCATGAGAGACATTCCGCAGCTGTGTTCAATCCATCATTATTAAATGATTTACTTAAAATATTATTAGGATGTGACTGCATATATTTACGCATGGCCTGATAATACAAAATAACACGTGTACTGCCGGATTCAGATTCCCAGTGAAAACCAGCATGGAGTTCCAATAAATTTAAAAGTCCCGTGATGTTTACAATAGTGGTATTATAGGAGACTTTATTTTTTCCTTTCAGAAGATTCATATAGCAGAATCCTGAATATTCGGGACTGAAATAGATGATCATAGGCTTATAAATTATTTATTCATTCATTCCTCTTCTTTTGCGTTGATATAGGCATTGCGAATATCAGAGAATTCATTTTGGTTCGAGACAATTTTCACCCATTCGGAGACAATAGGGGGAAGGTCTTGATTCTTAGACTCGTAGTATTTGACGGCTCGCGGGCGCAGCAGCATGCCATTTTTTCCGGTAATGGATGCAATGGCAATTGGATCGTTATATTGGTAGCCTTTCCCCAAAGAGGCATAACTATCGGTTGCCCAGAAGATGTTTTTCTGAGTGGTATGCTCCTTCAGGAGCATTTCAAGTATCCCAGGATACAATTTGAAAATATTATTTTCTCTGATGTCAACTTCGTCGGACATAGATAGATTTAAAGTGTTTATTTTGTTGGTCATAAGTTATGACTTTCTTGACCGTCAAGCCCTTTTCCCTCACAGATAGACAAAAATAGTCATTTTTTCAGACAATACAAAGAATAGAAGGAAAAATAGGGCCGTATTGTGAGAAATAGGGTTGAAATACCTTCTGTTCTTGTTTTTTCTTTGCTCATACCAATACAAAACGTCAGCAATGGTATTTAATAAAACGCGGCTATGTGGAACTGCTGAAGGAGGGAGAAATGACGTTTGTCAGAAATATTAGGAAGGTAGCCGGGATACCCTTCCAGAACTGGTGCATTAAGGCTGATGATAACATTTGTACCATCTACAACAACCTGTACTTGAAAGATAAGCCTTATTACTCGTTTGAAATTAGGCAGCGAAGCGATGATTTCAGTTATTTCCTGATGAAAACCAAACTGATCCGGGGCAGAGGCGGAGACTTCCCAGAGATGAGGATCACGCGTATCCGGGAGAGGGCCTGAAATACAGTTATGTGAAGACCCGTGAGGATATGATCAATCATGGGGAAATCAAGGGATAGTCTCTTTCAGAATATACGAAGGAGACAGCCGGTATTGAAAGGACCTTCCAAAAAGTTAATGCGTGCACTGATGATTGATTATTCAACCGGAGAATTGTAGAAAGGGGAATGAGATTTGAGTTTCATTCCTTTTTTTTGTTTCCGGTGGAATATAAGGAGAGAAAAGTGGTCTTTTGATCTTTCCACCAACTACTTATAAGGTTCCGAAAATTTACTGTTTACAATTCATGCACATGGTACCGATTCGCCGATATTATCAACCAATGTGGAAATGTGGTTACAATCACGACAGGTATATGTTGAAAATGTTAAAACGAGCTGACAAATATAGCCATGTTCGGTATAATTTTTAGAGTTAAAGATATGGATATTAAAAAAATGATTAATCAAGATTCGCTGTACATTATCTCATCCGCGGATCTTAAAGAATTTGCACTTGAACTTATTGAGACAATCAGAGCGCAGGAAAAAGTAGATAATAAAATGTATACTGCAGATGAGTTTGCGGAAAAACATAGTGTCAGCAAGCAAACGCTGTGGCGGTGGTGCAGGGAAGGAATCTTGAAAGCGACGAAGGTCGGTGGTAAGGTTTACTATAAAGAAAGCGACTTGAAAGCACTGTGAGTACTCCTTAAAATTTATTGAGAGTTGTTCTTGACTTATTTTTAAATTTAAAATAACTAACTATTTGTAAATCAAGTAGCTAGTTATCTTAATGATAGCTCTTCCCATATCAACAAAGTAATAAAACAAGTCGCTTATATTGTATTCGTCTTGTTTAGCAGTTCGTCTATAAGTTTTTGCGAATCTCATTGCTTCAAAAGGTTTATAGCTTCTTGTTGAGAGTGTACAATCTATTCTCTGTTTGGTGATGGTTTCTGGTTCTTTCTTAAATCTGTAAAAATCAGTTAGCATCATAGCCTGCCTCCTTTCTGGCAAAATTCCTGTGCCTCATCTGCCAGTTCCGATGCAGTTGTACATCTGTTTTGCTCTATCCAATTGTTTAACTCAACTCGCTTGAAGAAGCAAAGTTTACCGTTTGGCTTATAGTATGGTATGTTCTTACTCCAAGTAAGTTTGTATAGACAGGATTTCGAAATACCTAAGTATGTGGCTGCCTCATCTGATGTTAGTATTTCTTTTGTGTTGATAGCAATACGCTCTGCTACCTGTTCACTCAATGCGTACAGCTTTTCATCTGAAATAATCTTTTCTTCTTTCATAATCATCTTTCTTTATTTTTTAAAATTATACTCGCTTATAAAGAAATTACTTACAAAAAAACAAAAAATATTTTCGTTTAATTATTTTTTTACTTTATCCAACTTCATCATTATTTCTTTGGCTATATGTTTTTAATATCGATAGCTGGCAGACTGTTAATCGCTGCCTTTTTCTGATCGTCTAAAGCCCTCAAGTACTTCTGGGTAAACTTAAGGCTACTATGTCCAAGCAATTCAGAAACAACCTTAATGTTTGCCCCGTTGTTCAAAAGATTTGTGGCAAAACTATGCCTGCCACAATGCCAAGTTATATGCTTTTCAATGCCTGCTCTTGCCACCCAATGCCTTAACGCCTTTTCACTACATTCAAGTGAAGGCATTTTGAATACCAAATCATCATCCTTTGCTCCCTTTGGTCTTTTCCCAATGATAGATAACAATGTGTCATTCAAAGGTATAACAACACCGCTAACCTTACTGTCGTGTTGTACCTTGCTTTGTCTGAATGTCATCAGCTTGTTACTGTAATCTATATTTCCATAAGTAAAGTGCTTTAGGTCACAATGCCTAATACCTGTAAAACAGGTAAGGGCGAAAGCCCTCCTTATTGTTTTGCTTTCCTTATCATAGTGAGTAGCAAACAACTGCTTAATTTCTTCACCACTTAAAATATCCTTTGCCAAAATATCATTGGTTGCCATCACCTTAATTCCCAAACAGGGGCTAACTCTAATAACTTTATGATCTACTGCATAATTTATAAGTCGTTTGAAACGCTGCCAATACGTTCTGATACCCTCTCCCTTATGTATGTCCTCAATATAGTGGGCAAAACGCTGCATCATTTCTTTATTTAAATTCTTTGCCTCTATTCTGTTAGCAAACTGGGGATATTCCTCTTTTATGAACTCTTTAAAGTTCCTTAATGCTCCCTCTAAAACATGTTTATCCTCAACATTTGAATTTTTAATGAAATTAGCAAAGTAATCAAATAGATTTATGCCTTTCTGCTTAACTCTGTAGCCCTCTTTGTCCTGTAATAACATTTGCCCTCGTTCATCTTTAATCTTCATTGCAAGCGCTAATGTTTCTTTGTTTTGTTGCCTCTCAATAGGTGTTCTGGGGTTTTGATTAAGGTAAAGTTTTAGCGTTTCCATCTTTCTTTCCTCTGCACCCTTTTCTTTATTCCAGCTAAATGAATAAAACAGGCACAAACTCGCCCTCCCGTCTTTCAATATTCTAACCCCTAACTTTGGGTTGTCTGTTGTAGCGTTCCAATCTTTAGCGTTAAATTTAATTGCTGCCATATCTAATTTGCTTTATTTTCTGCAAATATAGCTTTTTTATTTCATATTAGGGTAATTTCCCATCACATTTTTTGCATTTTTATTACCCTAATTGCCTACAACTTGATATTTTTGATCAAAATCAACCTAAATTACGATATCTAATATTGATAGTTAACCAATGGATAAAGGATATTTTATGAAATATTGAAGTTGTAGAAAAGTTGTAGGTATTAGCAAAAAATAGGCAATAATATGTTGATATATGAAAATGCTATCATTTTTACAATTCCTCTTAAAGTCCTAATATACCATGATCTAGTTGCATTTATTGGCTTTTTGTTTCTTTTTGTTTTTTACCTAATAAGTAGGGTGCTTTCCCACCCCCGCTACTTATAAATCTAAGGAGTTACGAGTTTATTCGTTACTCCTTTTTTCTTTTCTTTCCTCGCGAACAACATTATATTAAAAGGGCTCAAATAATATAGGGCTCAAATAATATTGTTGGGTTTTTAACGATATAAGAAAAAATCATTATCTTTGCCCCTATGAAAAAAGTACACCCCTTAGATTATAAAGATGTACTTATGTCATACGGAAACTTCAACGCCTTCCGGTCCGGGTCCGCCATGAGGTGGAATCCGTCACCATGGATATGTCCAATTCCATGTATAATATCGTCTCGAGGTGCTTCCCGAATGGCGAGCATATTATAGACCGTTTCCATGTTCAGAAACTCATGTATGACGCACTGCAGGAACTTCGCATCCAGTACAGATGGCAGGCAATGGACGAGGAAAACAGGATGAGGGGCATCTGCAAGGAAAAAGGCATTGAATTTAAAACACAGGTACTCAGGAACGAAGATACCATGAAGCAGCTTCTCGTATGATGCCGTTATCTTCTCGTCAGGAAGCCCGATAAATGGACAGACTCACAGATGGCCAGGGCTGAGGTACTGTTTGAGCAGCTGCCGGACATAAAGGAGTTCTATTACCTCGCGTTACAACTGGGATACATTTACTCCACGTATAATGACAAGAACGTGGCCAGACCTAAACTCGCCCTGTGGTTCAACCGTGTGCAAATATGGCATTACCCTCAGTTTGACACCGTCATCAAAACCTTCATGCTGCATTATGAGCGTATTCTCAACTTCTTCAATGACAAGCAAACCAATGCAAGTGCAGAATCTTTCAATTGTAAACTGAAAACCTTCAGAACTGAATTTAGAGGAGTCAATGACTTGAAGTTCTATCTCTATAGAGTCAAGCAACTTTATTCCTGAAACATAATAAGATTGTTAAAAACCCAACTTTATAAAATGATCCTAATATAGTTGTTTTTTTAACAATATAAGAAAAAATCAATCAAGTATTTACATTGGGGAAACTCTTTTTTGCTTACCCTTTAGGGAAGTTCCAAAACGGAAAAATCTTGAAATTGAAATCTTTGAAATGATATTTATGCAATTGAGCATTTGATTTGTATTGTACATATAAGTAGGCTCGTTATAAAGTATGAAAATTATTTGTCATCAAATGTTATTAGCTGTCATAGTGATCTCGTTTATTTATACTATAAGTGACATCTTTACATTCCATTACAATCATTTTTATCTTCTCTTCTCCAGTGTTCTTCTATCGCAATTTGTGCACAGTATTCTTGAAATTGTGCAGGAGTCTCTTCTTTTTCTTCTTTAATATGCATTTTGACTTCTTTTAATTTATCAGGGAATTCCGCTAATAATTTGTTAGCCATTTTTATCTTATTTTCTGATTCCATGTACGTCAATTTTATAACTTTATCTATTCGCCCGGGTCGCGTAGATACAAATTCTCCGTTATTAGAGTCTTTCCCTAGAGCGTTATCTATTTTATTTATGTCATTTGTGGTGATTATCGTGAACACACCACTAGATCTATCAATTCCATCTAGACAATTAATAAAGCAATCAAATGTAAGAGGAGTGTATTTCTTCTCAGATTTTATATCATTTTCTGCAGTCTCCTGATTCTGTAAAAACGAAAAACTCATTCCTTTCTGACATATATTTGTCCTTTTATCAAAGACATTATCTATGTCTTCAATTAGCGCAATACATGGGATATTTAGTTGAAGATTTTTCCAACATTGAATTAAATCGGCATTAGACATCTGTGACAAAGAAAAAACATAAATTGGTAGATCTAGATCTTCGGCAAAGGCGCGAACCAGTGCTGTCTTTCCTGTGCCAGGGGGGCCATATAGAAGCCATCCTCTTTTCCATGGTATATTCTTGCTTTTATACCAGTTCTCGCTTTTAACCCATAGTTCTATAGATTTGATTAAGTTTCTAACATTATCAGGAAAAAACAGATTATCCAAAGCATGCCCATTCGTGACCTTCTCTCTTCCTAATGAATCTTTCGAAATACCCAACAATTTATATTGGCTTTGTTTATACCAAACTAAACCATCTTTTTGTTTTGAAAAATAAGATTGATTATCAGTGTTTTTATCTGGGAGATAAAATATTTCAAATCTATTTGTATGTTCTTCATCATTATCTATTTTCCATGAGATCTTATTTCTTTTATCTATTGCCAATTTCATAATTTGACTGACATCTAAAGTACCCCTAAGATACAAGATAGAAGAAAAGACCTTGCTCTGGCTATTTTCTTCTGAATATCGTTCTCCTTCCGTGTTGTTTTTTTGTTGCTCTTTATTTACACTAAGTAGAAAAGGGTATCTTAATTTGGATGATTTGTTGAAAAAGATTATACTCTTCTGCCCAAACAATTCATATGGGACTAATCCATATTTCCCAGTCTTAAATGTTTCATTATTTGCCCCAAATACTTTGTTATATACACCTAAATACTTATATTCACTTGAGAGATAAGCAATAATAGCGTTATGTGCCTCTTCTGTCGTAATGTCAGCTTTCTGAATAACAATTGAAATTAAAGACCAAATAAAAGATTTTATTTGCCCCCAAAAACCTATTATACCACTGATGATTGCACCGCCTGTAATAAGAGAAAAATCCATAAGTTTTTTTTAATATAGAGCAAAATCAGTGCCAAAATGCATTTTTGTTTATTATTTATTAGAAGAGATCTTTTATAAGCTATAATATTCAAAATAATTTGAAAGTTTTACTTCCAAAACTTTGGTCCACTTTTAAATTCCTCTTGCTTCTTCTGTCTTGCTTAGTACCATTCAAAATGATTGATCGTATTATTATTTCCGTTACCCCTCTCTCGTACTTGAACATGTTTTTAGGAATGGTCGTGTAAGCATGGGGATGATCTTTTCTGTATGATACTTTTCTGAATAATCATATTATTAAAGTCTTTCGGTAATCAGTTTATAACCTATACCTCTTATATTAATGATCTTGATATTTTCATCTCTCGACAATTGATGACGTAACTTGGTGATAAATACCTGTAAACTTCGGGAGTTGAAAAAACTGTCATTCCCCCAAAGCCGTAGCAGAATATCTTTGGTTTCTACGATGTCATTTCTGTTTTCTGCAAGTATTCTGAGTATTTCAGATTCACGGTTAGAAAGTTCTTTGGAAAGACCGGCAAAGAACAGTTGTTGTGTGGTTGGATTCAGACGATATTTTCCTATTTCAATCAGATGGTGTGATTTTGTCTGGTTAGTAGACTGATAGAGTGGGGAACGTTGTGCTAAAGCCTTGATGCGTACAATCAACTCTTGCATACCGAAAGGCTTTTTCAGGTAATCATTCGCGCCAAGTTCAAAACCTTTTACGACATCATTGATGGCAGATCTTGCAGTCAGGAAAAGTACTGGTGTTAACTGATTCGTTTGTCTTATTCTGTGAACCATCTCGAAGCCGTCCATCTTAGGCATCATTACGTCAGCCACTAATACGTCGGGCTTGATCTTAAAAAAAAATTCAAGTCCTTCTTCGCCATCTGCTGCTGTGATAATATCGAACCCCTGGGCATCTAAAGTGTCCTTGATAATCATGGCGAGTGTTTCCTCATCTTCTACTAATAGTACTCGTATCTTAGTCATAGAATCTAAGTTTAAAGGTTGTACCCTTTCCCAGTTCGCTCTTTACGGATATATTACCATGCAATCTGTCCATCATACTTTTTACATAGTAAAGTCCAAGTCCATATCCCTTTACTTCATTTAAGTTACCATGGGGTACACGATAGAATTTGTCAAAGATATATTTCTGTTTATCTGCTGCGATGCCAATTCCTTTGTCAGTAATAGCAATCTCTGTGTAATTCTTTTCTTTATGGGCCGCAACTTTTATTTCTGCCTTTCCGGATGAATACTTAATGGCATTATCCAGTAAATTACTCATGATGTGGGCGAAATGATTACGATCAACTTTAATGCTCAGGTCTTTTGAAATACTAAAGGAAATCTCTACAGGCTCGTTGGCTTTAAAGTTCTGTTCCGCAATCAGTGATTCCAGTATGGGCTGGATCGTCACCTCTTCGATATTCAGTTTCATGTTTTTGCGGCGTTCCATACTCATTGAGAGGATTTGTTCTACAAGTCCGCTTAGTCGTCTAAGTTGCTGCTGACCAATTGCGAGATATTTTTTTGTCTTAGCCTGATCCTTCGTCATGTCAAAATTGAGTAGGGCATCGTTCGCCGCGTATGCTACAGCGATAGGGGTCTTGAGCTCGTGAGTCATATTATTGGTGAAATCACTTTTCATTTCATCCAGCGTCCGGAGATGCCTTACCGTATGAATAAGGTATAAGAATACAAATATCAGTAGCAAAAAGATAAGCAATGATCCCGTAAGAATTCCGGACATTTCCTTTAAAATTACTTTTGTGACAGAAGGAGTAATAACTCTGTAGAACGATTTTTGTTTTCCCCCGAAGGTGTAGTCGAAATGATTATCAGAAGAACTTGGTTTGAAATGTTTTCCACTGTAAGAGGCAATAATAGAATCTTTATTAGCATGAAGCTCTACTTTTATGGGTTCCTTGATCCCATATCGTGACAGTCTTTTTGATAGCAGTTGGTAGAACAATTTTATATCGTTCTGTTTCATGGGATCAAGAACGTAGTGGAGTCGGTGGCGTATAAGGTCGTAAAGTGTTTCACCGGGATTTTTCAGAGCTTTAGGATCAAAATAAAAGAAAAAATAATCTTTTCCATTTTTCTCCTTTCTTTTATGATTTACATTATCAATATTTAATTTTACGGTTGCTTTAAACTTATTACGGATATTGTCTCCTCTGCTCATCAGCTCTTGAAAGTCACTATATTCTATGGCATCCATCGTTCGCTGACGTAATTCAACTTTTTGTGTGTGATAAAGATGAAAGAGCCAGTAACATTGATAGCTGAAGACTGCTATCAACAGGACAATGACCAGGGTGATGATATATTTCAATTTCATGAGGTAAAGATACGTTTTTTATTATAAATAAGTCTGAAATGATAAGACTAAATAACACTTTTCTTAAGATTAAATAAGTGGGGGTATTTGTTCCTTTCTCACTTTCTCAATAATTTTGCAGCAGATAAAATATAGTGAAATGAAAAAAATCTTATTAGTACTATCATTGATGATTCCCGTTGGAGTACAGGCACAACAAGTTGATTCTTTGCGTATGGATAGTATTATCCATAATTTGCCTGATGTGATTGTAAAAGGTGAACGCCCGATAGCAAAAGTCAATGGTAGTGCCATTACCTATGACTTGCCAAGACTTATTCAGAAGAGGGCTGTAGATAACATGTATGATGCGATTAAGGAAATTCCCGGGGTTATAGAACAGGATAAAAAGTTATCTTTAGGAGGAATGCCTACGACGGTTATCCTGGATGGTAAGGTGACCAGTATGACGGTTGACGAGGTAACTTCCTTGCTCAAGAGCATGCCTGCGAACCGAATAGCAAAAGTGGATGTGATGTATAATGCTCCTGCCAAGATGCAGGTGCGTGGCGCACTTATCAATATCAGACTGAGACATAGTCACATTGACGGCATTTCTCCTTTACAGGGAGAAATCAACTTGGCATGGAAGCAACAACATGATGCCGAGTTTGGCGAGAGAACCTCCTTGTTATATTATAAAGGTAAATTTTCCTTGGATCTAATGTATCAACACAGCCATGGGGATAGCTATGCGATAACGGATGAGCGTTCTCGCCATCGACTTGATGACGGAACAATACATGATATTAATTCATACGAAGTGGAGCGTGGAAATGGCTATGGACATATCTATCGTTTAGGAATGGATTATAATTTTTCAGAGAATCATCAGTTGAGTCTAGTCTATAATGGAGAATATCATAAAAGTAATGTTATAGAGGATATTTCCGGTAATGTTTTAGGGACAGCAGGCTTGAATTCCCATCATTGGCTTCATGACTTGCGTCTGGACTATAGTACTCCTTTCGGTTTCAAAGTTGGTGCCGAAATGACTTATTATCATCGTCCTGAAGTACAGCACCTTGCAAGCACCTTGCCTACCGGAGCTCTTAAATATACCGTCGATAATGACCAGCAGGTTAACCGGTGGAAATGCTACCTTTCGCAGGAACATACTTTGAAAAACAACTGGAGTATCAATTATGGAGCAATCTATTCTTCGAGTATCAACCATACTAATCAGCAGTATGTCGAAGTAAAAACGACTACGGGTGATCAGCCTTCGTCTGAATATACCCGTCTGAAAGAAGATGATATTAACGTCTATTTCGGATTGAGCAAGAATTTCGGTAGTAAGTTGATGATGGATGCATCTGTAGCTGCGGAATATTACCATACACCTATCTGGCATCAATGGAACTGTTATCCTACTTTCAATTTGACTTATGTCCCTAAGCCCGGACAGATGTTCCAACTTGGATTAAGCAGTGACAGAGAGTATCCTGACTATTGGGAGATGACCAATTTTACAAGTTATAGCAATGGTGGCTATAATGAAATTACCGGTAATCCGGAATTGAAACCGACCAGTGACTATCAACTTACTTTAGTCTATCTGCTAAAGGACAAGTATCAGTTTACAGCATGGTTTGATCATGATGAAGATTATTTTGTGCAGACTCCTTATCAGCGCCATGATCGTTTGGCGGTCAGTTATAAAAACTTGAACTTCAATTTTCAGCAACAAGCTGGCATCCAGGCTACGCTGCCCTTGAGATGGAACAGATGGCTTGATACACAAATAATGCTGACGGGGGTCTGGCAAAGAGAAAAAGCCGATCATTTCTATGATATTCCATTTGACAGGAGTGTTTTCTATGGTATAGTAAAATTAAATAACACCGTGGTACTCTCTTCCAAACCAGATATTACACTCTCTGCTGATGGATATATCCGTTCAAAAACTATTCAGGCAACTTACGACTTGCCGGGATCTAGTGATGTGGATATGAGTGCCCGCTGGCAGTTTCTGAAGAAGCATGCCATTCTTAAAGTTTATTGTAATGATTTGTTTGAAACTTCGGGCATTAATCCTCATATTGACTTTAAAGGACAAGATCTCAAGATGAGCTTCTCTTGCTACCGGACCTTTGGCATATCCTTTACGTATAAATTCGGAGGATATAAAGAAAAGTCGCATGAAGCAGTAGATAAATCAAGGTTCAAACAGTAAAAGACTAGAAAGGCAGTATGAAAGGATGTTAATTAGTTTTTCAGATTCTTAATTTTATCGAAAAGATATGTGGGATGATTTGTGTCTTGGACGATAATTTGTAACTTTGTGATACGGCAGCCATCGGCAGCCATTAAAGTTAATGATATGAAACCATTCCATTCTGTTGCTATATTCCTCTTTTTAGTCTGTTGTATAATTGTATCAAGTGTTCACAGCTATCATTGTACGAGGCAGAACATCATCCGGGATATGGACCAGGCTTTGGCGCAGACCCTGTCCGAGAAGCAGCAGGGATGGATCACGCTGGATACGATTCAGAACTATCGCAGTCATCTGAAAATCACTCAATTGCGTGACCATTCCTTCGTCAACTATGCTATGGACGATACCGGCGCGCTACTCTGTAGCAGGAAGATCATATGGCATGGAAAGCCCGGATCTTTGGAGTTTCAGAGCTATACCAATTGTTCCATGATGTCAGTCATGGCTTTATCTGATCAGCGGTGGGCCGGTCTTTTCGCCTTGATGGCATTCGCGTGGATGGTCTTTTCACTAAGTTATTTCAAAAATTACCACAAAGGAATGATGGTTTTTGGAGATTTGATGTTGGACCAGTCTGAGGGATCTTTCTACGATTTGAGACACCGGCCGATGCCCCTTACTCCGATGCAACAGCAGCTTCTGGAGATGTTCTTCACCGCCAACAATCATCTCCTTTCCAAGCATGAGATTTGCGATGCACTTTGGCCTGGGAAACCTGATCCCAGTGATACGTTGTATACTCTGGTGAAACGGTTGAAACTGTCAGTGGAAAAGAAAAGTAATCTCCGGATTGTCTCTGACCGGGGGAAAGATTATCAATTGCAAATTAACCGGTGAAAGATTATCTTCAGAGTCAGATTTTCCCAGAGAGGATGAAAAGATAATTTGATGGAAAAGGGAGCTCTCCTGTGTCTGATCCGATGCCTTATTCGTGATATTTTTATCTTCTGTGATCAGGTTAAGTATTACTTTAATGAAGAGGGGGAACAATATAAAACTATTAGAATATAAGACCAGAGTTCATGAAGAAGTTTATCCCCTTTCCCCTGGCACTAAAGATGCAGAAATGCAGGCACCTTTTCCCCTTCTGCTATTTCTGTAATCTGTAATCTGTTTTTTTATAGTTAAAAAACTTAGATTTATTGTTTTTTATCATCGTGATTCAATGGAATTTAGTAACTTTGCAGCCTATAAATATAATATACCTAAGTAAATGGCAGAAACAAAAAGGATAAAAACTGCATTAATTTCAGTTTTCCATAAAGACGGCTTGGAGGATATTCTTACAAAACTCCATGAGGAAGGTGTCCGGTTTTTAAGTACCGGAGGAACTCAGAAGTTTATAGAATCTCAGGGTTTCCCCTGTGAGAAAGTAGAGGAAGTAACCACTTATCCTTCTATATTGGGAGGACGTGTGAAAACCCTGCATCCGAGAATTTTCGGAGGAATTCTGGCTCGTCGGGACAATGCCGGTGATCAGGAAGAGATGAAAAAATATCAAATCCCTGCTATTGATCTGGTTATTGTTGACCTGTACCCTTTTGAGGAAACTGTTGCCAGTGGTGCTAAAGAACAGGATATTATCGAAAAAATAGATATAGGCGGTATCTCATTGATCCGCGCTGGTGCTAAGAATTTCAAGGATGTGGTTATCGTACCCAGTAAGGCAGAGTACGGCAAGTTCCTTGACCTTTTGAATAAAAAGTCAGGAGAGACTTCCATTGAAGACCGTAAGGCGTTTGCCGAACGGGCCTTTGCCGTCAGTAGCCGTTATGATACGGACATTCATGCCTGGTTTGCTGAAACTCTCAAGAAATAAGCCGGGGAGATTTCATTTGTGTTTGGCAGAGAAAGGGAGATTATATTTTAAGCTTAAAATAATCAAGAAATTAAGACATGGGATTTTTTTCATTCATTCAGGAAATTGCGATGGATCTGGGGACGGCCAATACGATTATTATCAGTGATGATAAAATTGTGGTGGACGAACCTTCAGTGGTGGCTCTTGACCGTCGTACAAATAAAATGATTGCGGTGGGTGAGAAGGCAAAGATGATGTACGAAAAGACGCATGACAATATCCGTACTGTCCGTCCTCTCCGTGATGGCGTTATCGCTGATTTTACCGCATGTGAGCAGATGATGCGCGGCCTGATCAAGATGGTACATACAGGGAGCCGGCTTTTTTCTCCTTCCTTGAGAATGGTCATCGGAGTACCCTCAGGATCTACGGAGGTGGAGTTGCGTGCCGTTCGTGATTCTGCTGAGCATGCTGATGGGCGCGACGTCTATCTGATATTTGAACCTATGGCTGCCGCTATCGGCATCGGTATCGATGTGGAAGCACCGGAAGGGAATATGATTGTCGATATTGGTGGAGGAAGTACTGAGATTGCCGTGATCTCGCTGGGAGGCATTGTCTGCAATAATTCTATTCGTATCGCCGGCGATGATCTGACGGCTGACATACAGGAATATATGAGCCGCCAGCATAATGTGAAGGTCAGTGAGCGTATGGCAGAGCGTGTCAAAATTCATGTTGGCTCAGCCCTTACTGATCTCGGGGATGAGGCTCCGGAAGATTATATCGTTCATGGTCCTAATCGCATTACAGCTCTTCCTATGGAGGTGCCTGTCTGCTATCAGGAAATTGCCCATTGTCTGGATAAGACGGTAGCAAAAATTGAAAATGCCGTGTTGAGTGCGCTGGAGAATACCCCGCCGGAGTTATATGCAGATATTGTGAAAAATGGTATCTATCTGACCGGGGGTGGCGCTTTGCTGAGAGGCCTTGACAAGCGGCTTACGGATAAAATTAAGATTCCTTTCCATATTGCTGAAGATCCTTTGCACAGTGTCGCCAAGGGAGCAGGTATTGCATTGAAGAATGTGGACCGTTTCTCTTTCTTGATGAGATAATAGTATCTTCGCAAAGTCCTTACCTGATGTTGCAGGTGTGGACAGCCCCGCTCTCATTGCGCTGGGAAGGGGTAGAAGTGGATAGATATGAAAAATTTAATCGAGTTTCTGGCCAAATATAATCATTGGTTCGTCTTCATATTTCTGGAGGTGATAAGTTTTGTGTTGCTGTTCCAGTGGAATAGCTATCAAGGTAGTGTCTTTTTTTCTTCAGCAAACGCTGTAGCCGGAAAGATCTATGAATGGGATGCTGATATTGAGCATCTCTTTTCTCTTTCTAAAGTGAACCAGCAACTTACCCAGCGTAATGTCTATCTGGAACATGAGGTAATGCAATTGTCTCATCATCTGGAAAAAGAAAGTGGCGACAACAGTTTTATGGGACGCGACCAACTGGCTATGCTCCGTACTTACAGATTGATACCTGCCAAGGTCGTAAGTAACTCCCTCGATAAGCGCGATAATTTTATCACGCTTGATAAAGGTTCTGCCGACGGGATCAAAAAGGACATGGGGGTGGTCTGCGGAACGGGAGTGGTAGGAATCGTCTATCTGACAGCCCCGCATTATTCGGTTGTGATACCTGTCCTCAATTCACAGTCTAACATTAGTGTGTCAATACAAAAACGTGGATATTTCGGATATTTGCATTGGACAGGAGGCTCTTCAAGTATAGCCTATGTCAATGATGTACCCTTACATGCTCATTTCAAGCTCCATGATCGTATTGTAACCAGTGGTTATTCTTCTGTTTTCCCACCAGGAATTCTTGCCGGCACGATATTACATGTCTATAACTCTTCTGATGGTTTGTCCTATCGGCTGATGGTCAAACTGTCTACTGACTTTGGAGATTTGCGTGATGTCTGTGTGATCGATGACGCCGTGATGGAGCAGCGGTTGCAGGTGCTGCGCGCAGCCCAGGATTCTATTAAAGAAAAGGAAGGAGGGGATGAGAATTAACTATGAACATGGAAAATTTACATCGTCTGTTTACCTTTCTGGTTTTGCTGCTTGTGCAGGTATTGGTATTGAACCATATCCAGTTGTTCCATTGTGCCACACCGCTTCTTTATGTATATCTGGTGTTGCATTTCCGTCGTAATTATCCGAGATATGCTATTTTGCTCTGGAGTTTCTTCCTAGGATTGTCTGTGGATATTTTCGCAAATACGCCGGGAGTAGCTGCAGCATCAATGACTTTTGTAGCATTTCTCCAGCCTCATGTCATGCAACTCTTTGTCCCTCGTGATGCGGCAGATGATTTTTCACCGTCGATACGTACAATGGGCTTCCAGCCTTTTTTGTATTACTCTATGGTGATGGTCTTTATTTATTGTCTGCTCTTCTTCACTCTGGAGACCTTCAGTTTCTTCAACTGGATTCAGTGGCTGGCTTCTGTGTTCGGGAGTTTTGTCATTACAATGATCTTCCTGATAGTAATAGAAAATCTGGATAAAAAATCGTCAGCTAAGACAGATAATTAAGTCCGGGACCAACAGGTCTTCCGGCAAAGGATAAATGGGTGAATGAAAGATTTTAATCTTGAAAATCGGAAATATGTAATTGGAGGAGTGGCTGTGACAATCGTGTTCTTGTATATTGTCCGGCTGTTCGCTCTTCAGATTGCCAGTGACGATTATAAAAAGAATGCTGACTCAAATGCATTCCTGAAGAAGATTGAATATCCTTCCCGAGGTACGATTTTTGACCGGAACGGCAAACTCTTAGTCTATAATCAGCCGTCTTATGATATTATGGTGGTTATGGACGAAGAGAGGGGGCATCTGGATACACTTGATTTCTGCAATTCCCTGGGGATTACCAAACAGTGGTTTATCAAGCGAATGGATGATATTAAGGATCGACGGAAGAATCCCGGTTATTCTCGTTTTACCCAGCAGCTTTTCATGCCACAACTCTCTGATAAGGAGTTCAGCGTGTTTCAGGAAAAGAGTTTTCGTTTCCCCGGTTTCTATATCCAGAAACGCAGTATCCGGCAATATGCTACCCCTTATGGGGCCCATGTCTTAGGGGATGTGGGAGAAGTGTCGGAGAGTGATCTGGAGGAAGATCCTTATTATCAGGCAGGTGATTATATCGGCAAAATGGGCATCGAAAAATCTTATGAAGATGATCTTCGTGGGGTGAAAGGTGTTCAGATTCTGCTTCGTGATGCCCATGGTCGCATTCAAGGAAGCTACCAGCATGGAAAGTTTGACCGCCTTCCTATTCCAGGAAGGGATCTGACCTTAGGCATAGACTGGAAACTTCAGGCATTGGGGGAGCGGATGATGACAGGCAAGATAGGGGCAATTGTTGCCATAGAGCCGTCTACCGGACAGGTGCTTTGCATGGTCTCTTCTCCGACCTACGATCCTCGTATGATGGTAGGGCGTATGCGGGGGAAGATGGAGAAAGCCCTTTCCCGGAATGTCTGGAAGCCGATGCTGAACCGGGCAACACAAGGGCAATATCCTCCAGGATCCACCTTTAAGACTACTCAGGCACTTACTTTTCTGACAGAAGGCATAATCAATAGCCATACCATGTATCCTTGCCATAGAGGGTTCTATTACAAAGGACTTCATATCGGCTGTCATCTTCATAAGTCTCCGCTGAATGTGGTGGATGCAATTATTACTTCCTGTAATTCCTATTTCTGCTGGGGATTTCTTCACATGATTTCTGATCGGCAGAAATATCAGAGTGTGCAGAATGCCATGAATGTCTGGCGTGACTATATGGTTAGCATGGGATTAGGCTATAAGTTGGGAATCGATCTGCCAGGTGAAAAGCGAGGACTGATTCCTAATGCTCATTTTTACGATAAAGCTTATAACGGGCACTGGAATGCCTTGACGGTTATCTCTATTGCCATCGGTCAGGGCGAGGTCTGTCTGACTCCTCTTCAAATAGCCAATCTGGGTGCGTCTATAGCCAATCGTGGTTATTATTACATTCCACATGTGGTCAGTAAGATCAAGGGGAAACCGATAGACCCGAAGTTCCGTCAACGCCATTATACGCGGGCCAGTCAGTATGCTTATCATCTGGTCATAGAAGGGATGAGGGGATCTGCAATGCATGGAACCTGTAAGGACCTGGCCCGTTATGATTTTATGCCTTGCGGTAAAACGGGTACTGCTCAGAACAGGGGTCAGGACCACTCTGTGTTCATGGGTTTTGCTCCGATGAATCATCCTAAGATTGCGATTGCCGTCTATGTGGAGAATGGCGGATGGGGAGCCGTCTACGGAGTCCCTATCGGGGGATTGATGATGGAACAATACCTGAAAGGTAAATTGTCACCCTCTTCAGAGAAAATGGCTGAAGAATTTGCTCAGCGTCGTATTGCTTATGGGGCAGCTAACCGATAGGTCGACACCTTCGGTATGGTCTTGTGCGGTGTTGTTCCCGGATGACAATAGTGATAAATGAAAATTAAATATCGGTAGTGATAGTTATTAAATATTTGCTTAGGAAATGATACAAGCACCAACACAACAAACCAGTGTACTGCGTTCACTTGACTGGTGGACGATAGGGATTTATCTGGCATTGCTCGTCTTCGGATGGCTCAGTGTTTGTGGAGCCAGCTATACTTTTGGTGAGACGGATATCTTCAGCCTTAGCACACGTTCCGGCATGCAGATTATCTGGATCGGTACTTCTATTGTACTTGGTTTTGTGATCCTTATGCTGGATGATAGTTTTTATGATACTTTTGCCTATGTCATTTATGCGGCTTTTATGATCTTGCTCTTCTTGACCATATTCAATCCGCACGAGATCAAAGGTTCTCGCTCCTGGTTGGTCTTAGGCCCCTTGCGCGTGCAGCCTGCTGAGTTGGCTAAATTTGCTACGGCCCTGGCGATCTCGAAATTCATGGGTAGTTATGGCTTTGATATTCATCGTTGGAAAGATTTTCTTTGCGCTTGCGGCATTGTCATCCTGCCATTGCTGATGATCGTTGCACAGCGAGAGACAGGATCGGCTTTGGTCTATCTGGCTTTCTTCCTGATGTTTTACCGGGAAGGAATGCCGGGGAGTATCCTTTTCACAGCTGTTGCGATGGTGATCTATTTCGTCGTGGGGATCAAGTATGAGCAGTTGTTCCTTTGGGATACCCCTACGTCGGTGGGAAAATTTATTGTGCTTCTGCTCGTTCAAATTTTCAGTGCAGGCATGATCCAGGTGTACTGTAAGGATAAGCGGCTGACGCGCTGGGTGATTGGCTTGTGCCTGGGGATCACTCTTATCTTCTTGCTTTTCTCGGAATTTGTCATACCGTTTGACATTGTCTGGGTTCAACTCTTTCTCTGTGCAGTCTTGATAGGTTTCCTACTTTATCAGGGACTGAGTACGAGGATGAAGAATTATCTCTACATTGCCGCATTTGCCGTGGGATCGATCGTGTTTTTCTATTCAGCTGACTATGTTCTTAATGATGTGCTGGAGCCGCATCAGCGTGTCAGGATCAATGTTTTGCTGGGACTGGATGATGATCTGGCGGGAGCCGGATATAATGTCCACCAGAGCGAGATCGCCATCGGCTCAGGAGGGTTACAAGGGAAAGGATTTTTGAACGGTACACAGACAAAGTTGAAATTCGTTCCAGAACAGGATACTGACTTTATCTTCTGTACGGTAGGAGAAGAGGAAGGATTTCTAGGCAGTGCCGGAGTATTGTTACTTTTCCTGGCTTTGATCATACGGTTGATCTATCTGTCTGAGCGACAGCCTTTCCGGTTCGGACGAGTCTATGGATACTGTGTCCTTAGTATATTCTTGTTTCATGTGTTCATTAATGTGGGTATGGTGCTCGGATTGACCCCTGTTATCGGCATTCCCCTTCCGTTTTTCAGTTACGGAGGATCTTCATTGTGGGGATTCACGATTCTGCTGTTTATCTTCCTCCGGATAGATGCCGGCAGGAATTTAGTCCGTGAATGAGAAGATGGCGAAGGCCATATTATTTCCTCACGTATTCGATGCCGATGTCTGAAATACCCGGAAGGATTTCTTTCTTCATGTCATGACAGATACAGACATGAATACTGTCCCCCTTTTCCAACTGGATATTTGCCACATGGAAATGGTACTGGAAGCTGCCTATGCCTCTGCCTTTTATTCTTCCGTTTGTGTCCATCAGACTACAGTTGAGGGTATCAACATAGGTCCTTTTCGGTTTGTCTTCATGGACTTTATCCTTCCCCTTTTCAGGATAGACCGTTTGCTTGATGATCAGGGTCAGGGATTGGAAAGGATAGGTGCTATTGATACGGAGTCCAACGTTCATGTCGTAATAGTCAGTGTCCATTAATTTGGGGACATTGAACAGTAAGGAGTCATTCTTTTCCCATCCTGCCAAAGGGGTATGCTCGTAATGATCATATACTTTATGTTCAAGACAGGAGGAAAAGAGGATGATCACGCTGAAGAATAAGAGAATGTATGACTTCTTCATTGTTTTGTATTGTCTTCAGACCCGGAAGTGGATTCTTTCTGCGTATCTGTGGCCTTTAACGGAAGTTGTGTGCCTTGCCCGGCAACGGCTTTAGTCTTATGGCTTACCGGTTTATCTGAACCGGACGGATTTACTGAGGGTAGATCTGCAACTTTCTTCATAGCGCTGTTATCCTCATCCTGATGGGCACTATCGGATTTTACAATCTTGGACCGTCTTGATTCCATCTTCCCCTGAGATCTTCTGCTGTTGTTCGTGTTTTTCCGTTGGAATTTACCGGATTGGGCATCGCTGATGGAAGAAGCAGAATCTGCAGGATTTTGTCCTTTATGTGGATGGTTGGCATTTCTGTCTTTTTGTGACTTCTTCTTCCTCTTCTTGCTGTTTTTGTCAAAGCGGCTGACATCCGTATTGGCCAGGAGGTCGACGGGTTTTTCGGTGACTTTCACTTTCCCGTCTTCCTGAAGGGATAACGGTTTTTCACCACTCTTATTGATCTTGATAATTTCTTGGGCTCTTGCAGCTGAGATCGTTTCCAGGTTAGCTGCTAAGTTTTTGTCAGTGGAGTAAGTGCAGCGTCTGGCCAGAATGTCGGTCTTGAACAGATAATAGTCATTGTCTTTAGTCTGCAGGATAATGTCCTTTTTAGGCAGTTCCTTGCTGGCTTCTACATAATCGTCTACTTCATAGTTCAGACAACATTTGAGTTTGGCACACATACCTGCCAGTTTCTGAGGGTTCAGCGAGATGTCCTGATAACGGGCTGCGTTTGTGCTGACGCTGGAGAAATTATTCATCCATGTAGCACAGCATAGTTCCCGGCCACAAGGCCCCGTCCCTCCGATCCTGCCTGCTTCCTGGCGGGCTCCGATCTGCTTCATCTCAATTCTTACATGAAAGGTCTCTGCAAGGACCTTGATCAGTTGGCGGAAGTCCACACGGCCATCGGCAATATAATAGAAGATGGCTTTATTCCCGTCTCCCTGGTATTCCACATCTCCTATTTTCATCTCCAGGCCAAGTTTCTTGGCGATCTGGCGACTCTGGATCATGGTATCATATTCCCGGCTTTTGGACTCTTTATATTTTTCCATATCCACCGGCTTGGCTATCCGGTAGATACGCTTGACATCATCGGCAGATTTCAGGTTCGCCTTCTTGAGTTGGAAAATGGCCAGTCTTCCGGTGAGTGTTACCACTCCGATGTCATGTCCGGGATTAGCTTCTACTGCTACGGTGTCCCCTTTTTTCAAGTCCAGGTGATTGACATTGTGATAATATCCCTTACGGGTATTCTTGAATTGTACCTCCACCAGGTCGGTGCTTTGTGCATTACCCGGTACATCAGCCAGCCAGTCGTAGGTATTGAGTTGTTTATCTTGTCTTCCTACTCCACAGGCACATAGTCCACGGTCGCAGTCCTGACAGGATTCAAAATTCATATTTTTAAAGTTCATATTTCGTATGATATTGTTTTTCTTCTTCTTTTAATGATGCTAATATTTAGATAACCTTTTCCCCTTGCGTATGGAAAGAGGAATCCTTCCCTGGAGATGCTATTTTCTGATGGACAGCATTGTCTGAAGGGCTACGTGATAGAAGACTATCTTCGCATTTGCATTTCGTCTGATATCGGTCAGCGCCTGATTGAAGAGTCGGGCTATGCTGAGGATATTATTTTCATGAATGAACCGTGCGAAATTTCTGGAGAAATTTTCTTCCTTCTGAGTCATATAGTTCAGTTCTGGCCGGTGAAAATTATAGATGAAGTTTTCGCGTACCAGATGAAGGAAATAGGTCAGCATTCGGATTTGTTTTTCCCTTCCGAAATCATTGATCTGATCTGACCAGTTTTTCAGGTTTTGCACTCGTCGGCTGTAGGCCTGCCGCATCAGTTGTTCAAATTTATCCAAGAATTCTTCGTTCTCGTTGTCTGCCACGGTCTCTTTAAGAGCCAGGTTCCAGTTGCCGTTTACGACCCTTGCAATCCGGTGAGCATCTTCAGGACCAATACCTCTCCTTTTGATCAGATTCCTCTCAATGTCCGGAGTATCGATTTTCTTCATCTCGAAGAGTTGGGTGCGGCTCCTGATGGTATCCAGTATGCGCTCCGGATGTTCACTGACAAGCAGGAACAAGGTCTTGTGCGGAGGCTCTTCCAGGAGCTTGAGGAGTTTGTTGGCTGCTTCTTGATTGAATCGTTCCGGCAGCCAGACCAAGCTGATCTTATAGCCTCCCTGACTGGACATTAAACTCAGATTATGAGCAATGGCGTCACTTTCTGCGGCAGTGATGATGGCCTGTTTGTTTCCTCCTCCCATCAATTGCAGCCATTGCTCTATGGTGAAATAAGTCCCTTCGCTAAGTAGTTGATGCCATTGCCTGGCGAAATCGTCACTGACTGGTTTATGGTCACTTCCGGTACCGGAATTAATGGTCGGATAGGTGAAATGTAAGTCCGGGTGCTCCCAGTTAGAAAGCATCGCCACGGCACTTTTCCTGGCGTTTGCATCCATGGTGTCTTCCGTGAGCAGATAACGTGCAAAAGCCATGGCGAGGGCCATTTTACCGCAGCCCTCGGGACCGCAGAAAAGCAGGGCATGAGGGATGCGTTTTTCCCCTACCATTTGCAAGAGCCTCTTGATGGCTTCTTCCTGCCCTATGATGTCATTGAATGCTTCGTCTTCCATTTCTTCCTGCCCGGAGTTTTCTCCTTTCTCTTTTCAGAGGAGTCTTTTGACGACTTCCCTGATGCTGTCAACTGCACTTACGGTATAGAAGTGCACATTTCTTACGCCATGCTGGTAGAGATCTTCTACCTGGTTGGTAGTCCATTCGATGCCTAAATCACGGATCTCGTCATCATTTTTGCATTTTAAAGCCTCTCCTGCCAGTTCATCAGGAATGTCCACATGGAACGTTTTAGGAACAACTGTCAGGTGACGCTGCCTGGTCAATGGCTTGATGCCTGGAATGAGGGGTATGGTGATTCCCATTTCCCTTGCCTTCTTGACGAAGGAATAGTATTTCGTATTATCATAGAATAACTGGGTAACGGCATATTCAGCACCCAGGTCTTGTTTCTCCTTAAGATGTTTCATATCCTCTTCCAGATTAGGGGCCTCTTCATGTTTTTCCGGATAGCAGGCAACGCCATAATCGAATTTCCATTCGGGGTGTTTCATAGGAGTACCATCGACAAAAAAGCCGTTATTAAACTGGTTGACTTGTTTGATGAGCTCAGTCGTATGTGTATATCCTCCGGGTGTGGGCTTGAAACTCTTATCCTCCCGTGCCTTGTCCCCTCTGAGCAGCAGGATGTTGTTAATGCCAAGAAACTGCAGATCGAGAAGTTCATATTCTATATCTTCTTTTGTAGCTCCTGAACAGATGATATGAGGCTGGATAGGAATGCCGTAACGATTCTGTATGGCAGCGGCGATAGCCAGGGTCCCTGGACGCCGGCGGATATTTTGCCGCTCGATGAGGCCGTTCTCCAGTTCTCGATATACATATTCGCTGTGATGAGTGGTAATGTTAATAAAAAGGGGATGAAATTCCTTTAACTTATCAATCGTGTCGAAAAGTTGCCGGGTACCATTCCCCTTGAGTGGAGGTAAAACTTCAAAGGAGAAGTATCGTTTATTCTGGTCTTTCTGGAGTAATTCTGATAGATTGAATCTCATTCTGCTGTTTTTATGTTTGGCAAAATCCTGTTGTTTTGTCCTAAGCTTGGCTAAAATATACCTGGCTGGAGTTCCGGATGAGGCTCAGGACTCGAAAGGGCATACTTGTCTGCAAATTTAACAAAAAAAGGAGGAATAACGAAGTCCTCCGGCATTATTTAATAAATTTTACTTGCCTTTATTCGCAGAATCGGTTGAAATGTGTTTCCTGGAAAGGAGTAATACAAAAGAAGGACTTCCAACGATCGGCTGAAAGTCCTTCTTAGGTTAGTGATCATAACGATGTCCGTATCGTGTTATTTCTGTCCTCCGGACATTCCCTGACTGGAACTTGCACCACTCTTAATGCCTCCCACAACGTCATTGTTTTCAATAGTGTTCTCCACTCTCTTGACACTTGCTTTCAGTTTTCCAAAACGGTAAGAAATTCTAAATCCTAGCTCTTTCGTTTGCTGGTAGTTAAACTGATGCCCGGTATAATCACCATTGACGGTACGGGAAGTCATCTTCAGGTATTTATTGCCAAAAGGATTATCTGCACCGATCATGACGGTCAGACGGTCTTCCTTCAGGAAAGAGCGTTGTAAGGCGATATAGTGGTAATGCCAGTTGGAATCATATCCATAAACTGAACTAACATTTTGTCCGAAAGAACCACCATAGCCGACATTCAGTCTGATTTTCCAGGGCAGGGTCTGGGTAATATTGGCTGTAGCCATTCCAGACCAGCCATTCAGAGAGATACCGAGTTGGTGATTATTCATGAAATTCTTTCCTATGTTTGCATTAAGCATAATTGATGTATTCTTGAAGGGCGAAGCCTGAATGAATCCACCTATTCCCAGGTTCTTGGTGTGGAGTACGTCATCGAAGGTAGAAACGGTTTTCCCTTCCTTCGCAAACTGTATAGCAGAGATCTGATTATTGGAGAAGTTGTAATAGGGTGGTAACTATTCAGCCATTCATTTTATGCCACAACAGTTTCATCGCAAAGGCTCGCTGGCAGAGACTCCCTGTCATAATCACAAAGCAGGGGCCATTTCATCCAACTGATTGAAAATCAATGAAAAATC
>NZ_BAACAN010000025.1:0-41101 GCF_054687055.1 Segatella asaccharophila
CCATGCCCTCGCTGATCACGGCAATGGAAACGTCCATGTTGCGAGCGATGCTGGCCCAGGAATGACGGGCCACGTAAGTAGTAAGCGGGATCCTCAGTCCGATCCGGTCCCCTATTTTCTTCAGGTTACGGTTGACTGTCTGCTCCACCTGCCGGTACCTCCTGTAAGCTGTATCATTGTCCTGCTTCAGGATGGGAAGCATAAACGGTGTATTCCGTGTCTGACCGGCATAGCGGTCGACGATGTCCTGCATGGGCTTCTCCCAGGCAATGGTCAGGGACTGGTTGGTTTTCTTGCGGCAGTAAGTGACCATACCACGTTTGAGATCACTCTTCCTGAGGAAGGCCATGTCCACAAACGGCATACCACGCATATAGAAACTGAACATGAACAGGTCACGGGCAAAGACCAGCGGTGAGTCCTCCCGCAGATCAATACGCTCGATGGCACGGATATCACTGACGGAAATGGCCCGTTTGGTGGTCTTGCCGTATGAAGTATGCACATGCCGGAAAATATCCCGGTCATCCGTGAGCCCGGCCTCCACGGCTCTATTGTAGAACGTACGGAGCGTCCGCAGGTAGTAGGCGATGGAGTTCCGTTTCAGTCCCCGGTCAATCAGCCAGGCTTCATAGCGCTCCATCAAGTCGGTCGTCATAGACTCGAAGTCCAGGTCCTCTCCCTCACGGAACTCCCTGAAACGTCGCAGGGCATCCGTGTAAGTCTTGGTGGTGCCGATGCGCTTCATTTGTGACTTCTTTACGATCTGAGTTTGAATAAAACTAAAGACGCTTTGGCAAGGTGGTAATTGTTTAAAGGTTTCTATTAAGTCATCGATGGTATATGAGGTATTTGATTTGTCTTTTTGCTGGACGATGGTCTTCATCTGTCTGATTTCCCCATTGAGTTTAGACTGAATAAGTTGCAGGCGGATCTTTCTGTCCTCGTGTGCCTGGTCTTTGGGAAGGATAACCGACCCTTCTTTCTCATTCCACTCCTGGCGGAAGAGATGATAACCGGAACTTATCCACCGTACGGCTCTGTGATGAATTACCTGATAATAAAGTGTTCCTTCCTTGTCTGGAATTGTTGAAAGCCTGAATTTTACTCTTAATGTCGTCATGCTCTTAATTGTTCTTCTTTATTTATTATTCGATTTTTTGTTCAAAGTTATATTTACATAAGATACGGTTTTATTAAGACGGACCTGCTGGAAAGAGTTATACCCGATCACGATCATCTCCGGTCACGCCACCTATATAAACCACTGATATTTATCCTGCTTTTTTCACAGCCCCTCCTCCGTCACAAAGCATAAAGTCCCCCGAGAGGGAATCCAGCGATTCCACAAATATCCGGTATAAGATCTGAATTTCCAACGGGATCCATACGCTCATCCATAATAGTAAGAATCAGGCGCTTTTCTAAAACAGGTTTGTCCTGTTTGCGGATTTTCAGGAAACAAAGCAGTATATCAAAGATTAAACGACCATAAAGAACAAATATTTCCACTCTGGGATAATCATGCCGATAAACTATCAGGAAAGGAACCGGCACTTACCTGTTTTTCTTTCTCATATACAGCTTTTACCAGACCGTCAAGTTCTCTGACTAATTCATTATCAATCAAATAATTTTCCGGGCCGCTGCAGGCTTTATTAATTTCCTTCTTTAAGTCGAATCTTTGCTTAGGTGTCCGACTGCCATTCCTGAAACACTTATCGAACAGTTCCATTGTTTTATCAGTCCCGCCATTGGCAAACAGGAAACAGGACTTCCCTGCCTGATAAAGATCCCGTGTGGTCTTTACCTTTTTAAAATTTAGAACTTTATGATCATTTTTCTTAATCCTACAATAGTAGGAATACCACTCGCATAATAAAGAATCCAGCACTGAACCATTATACAAGTCTTCAACTAAAATATTCATGGGTTGCTTTGAATAGGAAAAACCTCTTTTATATTGTATTTCATACCTTAACACCGGCGTTTTCCGACTGATTTCAGGTCTTTCCTTTTGTTTCTCTGATTTTGGAGGTTCATAAAAAAACAGCTCCTTGACCTTGCCGATTTCATACTGAAGTTTATCCGGCGAAATAATTCTGTTTGCATTATCGAGGGATTCCAGGAAGCTGAAATAGTTTTGCACCGGATTTTGCATTATAAAATCATATCCGAAATTAATGCCTGTAATGCTTGCCCGAGAAATGGGAAGGCCCAGCTCTGCTGATAATGTACTTACAGACTCTTTAATATTCTTTTTTAAGTTCAACAAGCCCGGCAGACTGTTGCCACGCTGACATTCAGAAAAATCCAAATTTGGAATCGTTATGCCGGCGTCCCCTTCCACCATTTCCTTGTCACGAAAATGACTGTACCTGACTTCTTTCGGAACAATGCCAGCTTCCATTTTTATAACTTCCTTATAAAGTTCTTTCCCGCATAGGTGCTTATCCTCACAAAGTGTCTGAGGCAAGAATAAATTGATTTTCAACATATTAATATAAAAAGATATATTTTGATTTTCCATAGTTCTGATTCACTCTGAACCAGACCGTGGTTTGAGAATTGAATCTCCTCATCCCGAATTGATCCAAACATCCAGCAGACAGGACTTTCCGGATTCCGGCATCTCCGCCTGTTACAATCACATTGTTCCTTATTTTCCTTTTTCCTTTCATTTATATTTTCTTATTTATCCTCCAATTCTTCTTTTTTCTCTCTCTTTCTAAAATTATACTCTCTAAAAGTTTTTTTACTGCAAAAAACAGGGGAAAATTTCAATAAAAATTGATAATGATCTTTTTTTCAGCGAAAATTGCCGAAAAAATCCGGAAGGGATCAGGAAACTGAAGGATATAAGGATCATGATCGGACAAAACTTCCAGACAGAAAAAGTCATAGATTATCCGGCAGTCCTGAGTCCTTGAAAATGCACTTCAATACCTCAAACAGAAATTGAAGACAATTATACAATACGGCAAATGCTTTCTATAACACTATATCACATTATTATGCCACACATAATTGGAAAAACACGTCCTAACAAGCATATTTGTGTTAAATATTGTAGGATGCTGAACAAAAAGGATGGTTTTATTGCATAAATAATAAAAAACACCATACCTTTGCAGAAAAAGTATTCCTGATGACTATCAGCAGTTGGGTATATGACAAAACAATTCATGGATTCTCCACATTCTCCGTTGAGGATGTGAAGAGGAGTTTTGTGTCTATGCCCTCCCAATACATTCAAACGGAGTTGAACAATCTTGTAAAGAAGACTAGGATTGCGGCTGTATACCGGGGATTTTATGTCATTATCCCGGCGCACTATGTGCTGCGAGGTGCTGTTCCACCTCTCTATTATGTCGACCAGTTGATGAACTATTTGGGCAAACCGTATTATGTAAGCCTGTTAAATGCGGCCGAGCTTTTAGGAGCGGCACATCAACGGCCACAAACATTCTCTATAACGACATTGCTGCCACAACCAAGGATTTCTGCTAAAAAGAATCCCTTATTATCTTGGACATATCGTCGTGAGATAGAAGAGGATTTTTTGCTGACCAGGAACACAGAGACTGGCATAGTGAAATATTCTTCGGCGGAGCTTACTGCGCTAGACCTTGTACAGTATTCCCAAAACATTGGCGGCTTATCACGAGCTGCGACCATTCTTGAAGAGTTGTGTGAAGTGATGGATATGAATAAATTCACCGACAAACTATGTAAATATACCACCTTAGCCACTTTACAGAGATTGGGATATATCTTAGAGCACGTGCTTTTTGAGCAGGAGAAAGCAGATGTAATCTATGAACGCATCAAGGCTTCCGGTAGAAAAATGCTATATACTGATCTCAATAAAGAAAGTGATATAGCTAATGTTGAACGTGACCAAAAGTGGAAAATAAAAATAAACTGTGAAATAGAAACAGACGATATATGATAAACCGAGCAAGCTTTAACCCAGTGGAGCGAATTCGTTCCATGGACAGATAATGCACAAGTAGAACAGGACTTGATTATCTGCCGGGCCTTGATTGCTATATTCAGTAACGAGTTCCTTGCGTCGCAATTGGCGTTTCGTGGTGGCACGGCCTTACATAAGCTATATCTGTCACCACAACCTCGTTACTCCGAGGATATAGACATGGTACAGATAAATCCCGGCCCCATCAAGGACATCATGTTCAGACTGGGAAAAGTGTTGGATTTTCTTCCAGACCGTGTCACCAAGCAAAAGCGATATAACAATACGATGCTGTTTCGCATGAAGTCGGAAATTCCACCTACGGTGCAGATCCGCCTGAAAGTAGAAATTAACTGTTTTGAGCATTTCAACGTGCTTGGACTGGTGAAACACCCTTTCGAGGTGAAGAATAGCTGGTTTAGCGGAAAAGCTGATCTCGCTACCTATCAGTATAATGAACTGTTGGGAACAAAACTCCGTGCACTCTACCAGCGCAAGAAAGGACGTGACCTCTTCGACCTCTATATCGCACTCGCCCATGGAGAATGCAATGCAGGCGAGATTGTGCAGTGCTACAAGAAGTATATGGCATTCGTTGTAGAGAAACCTCCTACACGTAAACAGTTTATCAATAATATGGAGTTGAAGATGCAGGATGTTGAGTTCCTTGGAGATACGGTGAATCTCCTCCGTCCGGAACTCATCTACGACCCGAACGAGGCTTATAAGCTTGTCAAAGAACAGTTGATAGACAAACTTCAATGAATCGAGGTTGTAGATAGAACCATTCTACAACCATCTTGAATTGGTGAAATGCCATGAAACAACGCTCTCCTGAATTATCTTTGGAATATAGATACATGTTCGTTGCAGACATCACTAAGTGTTACGAAAGCATCAATCCACAAAGTATTGATTGGCCATTATCACGCAAGGGAACGCAATTTGCTGCCAATGACAATAATGAAATGGCAGGGAACATCATAAAGTATCTCAGGGCATTTCAACAGGGACGCAACATTGGTATACCTCAAGGCAGCTCCATTTTTGATTTCGTGGGTGAATTCGTACTTGGTTACTCCGATCTTCTTTTGCATAAAGCCTTGCAAAAGAAGTATTGATTGTTACGAGATAATCCGCTATCGAAATGGCTATCGTAGTTCTGCAACAACCGAGACGAGACACTTTGGAAGAAATATTTGTGAGTCAACACGGTATCACACCTCTTTTATATACACGAACTTTGAAGTAATGACATTAGCATGAAGGAACCTAAAGCGTAGGCCTGACACCATATATTCAGTCGAAGTCCATGAAAAACCAGATATGAAAGATACAGCAATAGTAGTCCACGCATAACATGGAGACCTAATTATACCTGTCCGGACCATTATGTTTGTATAGGTTTCCCATACTCTACAGCGGTCGGACAGGTACAATGATTCTAACTCATAGTCATTCCATACCGGATTGAAGTCTGCATCCAATATTATCAGAAATGTCCGGCAGAAGATACAGATATCAACTGCACATTCACATACCATGTGAAAGAATTTGATATTGGAATACCGTATGAAATGAATTTCCGGGTCATAAATAGTTTTCTATCCGGTAGTTCAGTTTTCATGAACCTTATTTACGTGATTCGGAAATGAATTGTTTAAATCCCGGAGTATAGCTTCCAGAAACATTGATTGATTAATCAGCATAGGTAATCGGCTTTGACCAGATGTTATATGAAACAAGAATGTAGATTTCCATAGATTACTCCATTAGAAATTATGGTTCCGTTATGAAACCGGTTTAGTATTTGTATTCTGATTTAATGTAGTGCAAATTCTGGACAGGTAACCTGATAGAAATAACTAATAATCAGAGAACAAATTACCAGATTAGAAATGGGTTTCATATCTATAGTTCTATATTCATAATTAAGGAAGAACCTATACTGCAATATCTATAGTTCCATGTTCATATTTATAATTAAGGAACAGCTTATACTGTAAAATATTACAAATTAAGGAATAACTTATATCTTAATATTAGAGTAGGGCTCCTAATTTTCAAATGAATATTTTATTGAGTGACAGAATTTCCTCGAATTGATAGATTTAAATGAACCGCCTTTGTATAATTCCATGAAATTTTTTTCTTGTTTTTTGAAGTAAAAAAGTTTTTAGAGAGTATAATTTTAGAAAGAAAGAAAGAAAGAAGTAAAAAAAGAATAGGAGGATAAATAAAAAATATAAATGAAAGGAAAAAGGAAAACAAGAAACAATACGATTGTAACAGGTAGGAATGCCAGAACCCGGAAAGCGCTACACGCCGGACAGCTTGAGGTCATTCAGAATAACCTAGAGATCACATTCTCAAATCAAAGTCTGATTCAGAATGGATCAGGGCAATTTTAAAAAAAATCAAAATATTTTACATTATGTATGATACAATCAATTTATACTATGATTTAAAGCAGGAAGATGAATTCAAACGGTTAATCCCAATCATAAATCCAAGTAGAAAAGAATTTTGTCATGAGGATTACGGTGTACGGACTATTTATCATGGTCATATAGGATACTTGAATGTAACTCTCAGTCCAAACAGGATGTATATTAATAGCAGAAGCTTTTGTAAATGGCTGAAGGGTGATAATCTCCAGAAAACGACATTGAAAGATATAAAAGAAGGGATAGAAAAATTATCTAAAATTTTGAATCTTCCTATGGATAAAGCAATAGTTTCACGTATAGATATAGGACTGAACATTATTGTCCGACACCCTGTCGAATTCTATTTATCACATCTAGGAACATCAAGCCGGACAAAACGACTAAGTCAATCTCACGGCCTTTATTATCATCAAACTGATGTGGATTTTGTTCTTTACGACAAGTTAGAAGAATACAAAAATGAAAATAACAGAATACCGGAAAAATATACAGGAAAGAACCTGTTAAGAATTGAACTAAGAATCAAACCTAATCTAAGTCACATATTTAAAAAGAAAGTTACGGCCGGTCTTTTGTATGATAAAGAATTTTATAGCTCTCTCGTGAAATTATGGGCTGATCACTACAATAAGATTCACAAAATTAATGATATATGTCTAGACTTGAATAGTATAAGAACCATTAATGATTTTCGCCGGGCATACATCCTCATTCTATCTCAGGAACTAGGTGGAGAATTAGAAGCCTTAGACCAAATAGAAAAGGCCCGGAAAAGCAAAACGATAGACAACCATAAAGCTTATAATTTCAGACAAAAGATTATCAGTGCATATAATATCAAAAACGATTTTATCAAGTCTGATGAAGCGATAGAAGAACTCGATCAAAAAATAAAGGACTGTGTGGCAACTGAACTTGGAACGTCATTTGAGGTGTGTCAGGGAACTTCTTTATGCCCTTATTGAAATGATGGAAATCATCAAAATAATCCCGGAAAATACCGGGATCTTTAGAAATCAAAGCCTGGTGGCTGAGAAAACTCCCGTTCTCGCTGCTATTTGATAGCGATAATTCAGCGAACCCTATTTAACCGCACTATCAGATTTCAGCCTCATCAGGCAAAGAATCCTGTCTTCAAACCTCATTGTCATCTATCGTGAGGATGTTGAAAATCACGGAATCAATACCCAAAATTTATCTTTGTTAAATTTTATCTTTCCGTTTTTCTTTAATTTCTTTTAATTTATATTCCTATTATACTATTCAAAATTTCTCTAGCAAGGAAATAATGAGTAATATCGGTGAACTAGTTGATGGAAAGGAAAAAATATTTGCCAAGACTAAGTTGAAGGATGAAACGGTCTCTTTACTAAGGTTTTTTGCCGAATTTCCTTCCATACAAAAATATCCAGACAGTAATATGATTGTTAATCAGGCAACTATTGTGGAGCAAGTCGATAACCACTGGGGAATCAAAGCTATCATTAATAACAACACATATTCCTATAAAGAACTTTCACCAACTGACCAGCAACGCTATCTCAATCTGAATAACGAAGATAAAAAAAGGAGTTTGGCCAAGATCCTTGCAAGAAAGTATTTCATTAGTGAGTGGAATCAACGACAATAAAATTACTAAAGTTTCCTACTTTTAGATAGGCCTCAACCCTGTAGGCAATTACCTCCAAAAGAGAGAAAAAAGTAACTTCCTGTTGAAACCTACAACTTTTCTACAACTTGACAAAATGTAATCACGTATAAATCAAGTAGTTACGGGCTGTTATTTGTAGCGGGGGTGGGCCACGATCCCACGACCTCCGGATTATGAATCCGACGCTCTAACCAGCTGAGCTATCCCGCCATCAACTACAAGTATATGCAAAATCTATTGATTTCACAACTGACTTATAGCTTTTGCGGGTGCAAAGATAACACATTTTTTCAAATTCACAAAAGAATCATCAACTTTTTAGTTCCTCAGCAAGAAAAAAACAAGATCAAAAGTTGATCCCCAAAGGATTGAAAAGTTTAAACATATCAAAAGTAATTTCAGAAATTAAGAAATTATCAGGATAAGTTGATCGAAAAAACCGATGAAATAAAAACCTTTGACACCTGTAACTATTAAGAAGTTTTCTAAAAAAAAAAAATAGCAAAAGAACAAGTTTCTGATAATTTTGTATTACTTTTGCAAACTGATATTATCCTCCGTCCTCGATAAAAGGCACAAATCATTTAAAGATTAGAATAAGCCAACTGGTTTAAATTTGAGGACGAAACAGATGATTCTACGAAACTCAATTATGCCTCGAATCAAGAAACTTGATATATTCATTATCCGCCAGTTCGGACTCCTTTTCTTAGGGACATTCTTCATCTGTCAGTTTGTACTGATGATGCAGTTCCTGTGGAGATACATTGACGATCTCATCGGGAAGGGTCTGACGCTAGATATCATGGCGCAGTTTTTCTGGTATATGGGGATGATGCTTGTTCCTCAGGCCTTACCATTAGCAATACTTCTATCTTCACTGATTACCTTTGGGAACTTAGGTGAGTCCTCAGAGCTTACAGCTATCAAGGCTTCAGGCATCTCCTTGCTCCAGGCTTTCAAGGGCCTCATCGTTGTTACTTCCATCATTATGTGTGGTTCTTTCTATTTTCAGAACTATATCGGTCCGCATGCCAACATGAAGATCATGCAACTGCTGATTTCCATGAAACAGAAGAGTCCGGAACTGGAGATTCCTGAAGGAGTATTCTACGATGGTATCCCTCAATGCAATATCTACGTACAGAAAAAGAATGTAAAGACGGGTAAACTCTACGGTGTGATGATCTACCGGATGACAGACAGCTACGAAGATGCCGCCATCATCCTGGCCGATTCCGGCATGATCCAATCAACGGCGGAGAAGAAACATCTGGTCTTAAGTCTGTGGAGCGGGGAATGGTTTGAGAACATGCAAGAATCAGAACTACAGAACAGTGCAGCCGTCCCTTATCGCCGCGAGAGTTTTATTGCCAAGAAAATCATCATCGACTTTAATGGCAACTTCAACATGACTGACGCCTCCTCCCTGTCTAACAATGCACAGGGAAAGAGTTTGTCACAGATCCATAATGACATCGACTCCCTGAACCACGTCTACGATAGTGTCGGAACTTCTTATTACCGGGACGCCCGGATGATGTACTACAGTATTCCGCACCTTGACAGGCGGGATTCAACACAGGCCACCCGGGAAGCCTTATCCAAGACGGTCAACATAGACAGCCTGTATAACAAGTTGACCCCTCCCCAGAAACAGTCCGTCATCAATAACGCCATGGGCAAAGTCCAGAACGACATGAATGATCTGGAATTCAAGAGTATGATCACATCGGACGGAGACAAGATCATCCGCCTGCATGAGATAGAATCCATCAATAAGTTTACGCTGGCACTGACCTGCCTCATCTTCTTCTTTATCGGAGCACCTTTGGGAGCGATCATCCGCAAAGGCGGACTCGGAGTACCTGTAATCGTCTCCGTCTTCGTTTTCATCTTCTATTACATCCTGGATAATACCGGCTATCGGATGGCCCGGCAGGGAATCTGGTCGGTGTGGTTCGGCAAGGCCCTCGCTCCGGCTGTCCTGATACCAATTGCCATATTTGTCACCTACAAGGCTAACAATGACTCAGTAGTCTTCAACTTAGACTTGTACAGGGATCTGTTCAGAAAGATCCTGGGCCTCCGCGTCAAACGCGAGGTCTCCGGCAAGGAAGTAATCATTCAGGATCCTGACTACCGCCAGGATTCCAAGGTGTTAAATCAGATCAGCCAGATCATTTCCGTATATGATAAAAGGCAGCATCTGCGGCGTGCGCCGAATCCGATCAAAGTATTTTTCAAATACCATACGGATCATACTATAGAGAAAGTCAACGAACAACTTGAACAGACGATTGAAGACTTGTCCAACACAAGAGATAATGTCATACTGACAGAGTTGAACCATTATCCGGTGCTGTCTGTAAAGGCACATACCCGGCCGTTCGAGCATTTATGGATGAATGTTCTGGCGGGGATTTTCCTCCCTGCGGGACTTTTCCTGTATTTCCGCATGTGGAGATTCCGCCTGCGGCTCATGAATGATTTGAAAACCATCCAGTCAATAAACAGGAACATAGAGAAGGAGATCATCACAATAGAGACTGCCAAAGAGACTGCCCCAGATCCTGAGGGCGAAGTATAAAGCATGACAAGTCTCAAATTTAAATAAAGGCTTTACCCCGGATGATAAGGGGTAGGCTCTTTCTAGATATTTTTTAGATATGGATCATTTTAAACTGAATAGCATCAAGGATGCAGTAAACGATTTCAAAGAGGGTAAATTCGTCATCGTCGTAGATGATGCCAATCGGGAAAACGAGGGCGACCTGATCACACCGGCGCAGACAATCACACCGGAAAAAGTCAATTTTATGCTGAAGAACGCCCGAGGCGTCCTCTGTGCACCCGTTACACTCCAACGTGCTGAAGAATTAAAACTGCCACACCAGGTAGAAAACAACACTTCGGCACTGGGCACTCCTTTTACAATCACCGTAGACAAACTCAAAGGATGCACTACCGGGGTATCGGCACATGACCGGGCAGCAACCATAAAAGCTTTAGCCGATCCGGCATCCACTCCACAGACCTTCGGCCGGCCTGGACATATCAACCCGCTCTACGCACAGAACAATGGAGTACTTGACCGAAATGGACATACGGAGGCAGCCATAGACCTCTGCCGACTTGCTGGTCTCTATCCGGCAGCCGCATTGATGGAGATCATGAATACGGATGGCACCATGGCCCGGTTGCCGCAACTTGACCAGAAAGCAAAAGACTGGAAAATGAAAATCATCTCTATTGCTGACCTGAAAGCTTACAGGAAGGAGCAAGAATCCGTCTAAAATCCCAACCCCTTCATGGAATGGCGGCAAGTCTCAGGAACGGACGAATAAAAAAGCCTCTGCTTTATAGATAGACGAAGCCATTCAATTGTATAATCATGGGATGGGGGCTTCCCCCACCTCTATCACAACTTTTCAATATGGAAGAATTCAAACTAAGTAGTATACCGGAAGCCATTGAGGATTTCAAAGAAGGCAAGTTTGTTATTGTTGTTGACGATAAAGACCGGGAAAATGAAGGAGATATGATTATTGCTGGTGAGGCCATTACACCGGAAAAGGTGAACTTCATGCTGCAGAATGCCAGAGGTGTCCTCTGTGCCCCGATCACAATATCCCGCGCTGACGAGTTGGACCTCCCCCATCAGGTCGAGGAAAACACGTCCGCCCTGGGCACTCCTTTTACGATTACCGTAGATAAACTCAAAGGTTGTACAACGGGAGTATCTGCCCATGACAGAGCGGCCACCATCAAAGCCCTGGCAGATCCGGGCAGTACGCCGGAGACCTTCGGCCGGCCCGGACATATCAACCCGCTCTACGCCCAGGACAACGGTGTCCTCCGCCGCAGCGGACATACTGAAGCGGCCATAGACCTGTGCAAACTCTCCGGTCTCTTCCCTGCAGCTGCCTTGATGGAAATCATGAACGATGATGGCACCATGGCCCGTCTGCCCCAACTGGAGGAAAAGGCAAAAGCATGGGGATTGAAAATCATTTCAATAGCGGATTTAATCGCCTACCGTCTGAAACGGGAATCAAGCATCGAGGTCGGTGAAGAAGTAGACTTGCCTACCAAATACGGACATTTCCATCTGATTCCTTTCCGGCAGACCAGCAATGGCCTGGAACACATGGCCCTGATCAAAGGGTCCTGGACAGAAGACGAACCGATACTGGTCCGTGTCCATTCTTCGTGCGCCACAGGGGACATCCTGGGAAGCCTGCGCTGTGACTGTGGCGAACAGCTCCATAAATCCATGCAGATGATCGACAAAGAGGGCAAAGGCGTCATCATCTATATGCAACAGGAAGGCCGTGGCATAGGACTGATGAACAAGATTGCTGCTTACAAACTCCAGGAAAAAGGACTGGATACCGTAGATGCCAATATTCACCTGGGCTTCAAACCTGACGTCCGGGATTATGGCTGTGGTGCCCAGATGCTCAGATACCTGGGCGTACATAAGATGCGGCTGCTGACCAATAACCCCACGAAACGAGTGGGACTGGAAGCATACGGACTCGAAATTGTTGAAAACGTGCCGATTGAGGTTACTCCTAATCAATATGACGAGAAATACCTGAAGACTAAACGTGACCGAATGGGCCATACGCTCCATTTCTGACCAGTCTCACCCTCACTACGACACTTGAAATTGTCGTATAATAAAACAGCCTGTACCTGCCCTCACCGATTGCAGATACCGGCTGTTTTCAGTTATATACAGTCCATTCAGCCATGCGGACTTGCCTACGGATCATTTGCAAAACCTGCTCTATGACATGTTTATATGTTACGATTTTAATAAAATTACAAATTATGATGAAATAATGCAATGTTTTTTTCGTTATAATGAATAAAATGCTTACTTTTGTAAGAAAGTTTAATCAATAGGATTCAGCATCATTATGGTACAATTATCTAATCGTCTTAACAGGCTTGCTCCATCAGCCACTTTGGCTATGTCGCAAAAAAGCAGGGAAATGAAAGCTCAAGGTATTGACGTCATCAATATGAGCGTTGGTGAACCGGATTTCAACACGCCGGAGCATATCAAGGAAGCTGGTAAAAAAGCTATTGATGAAAACTATTCCAAGTATTCTCCTGTCCCGGGCTATCTGGAACTGAGAAAAGCTATTGTCAACAAACTGAAGAAGGAGAACCACCTCGATTACACGGAAAACGAGGTAATGGTTTCTACAGGAGGAAAACAGGCTGTCTGTAACACGATCCTGGCTTTGATCAATGCAGGTGACGAAGTTATTATACCTGCTCCTTACTGGGTAAGCTATCCCCAAATGGTAAAACTTGCCGGAGGTGTTCCGGTTATTCTCAAAGGCAGTTTCGAACAAGATTTCAAAATACATCCGGAGCAACTGGAAGCAGCCATCTCTCCGAAGACCAGGATGCTGATCCTCTGTTCTCCAAGCAATCCGTCTGGCAGTGTCTATTCAAAAAAAGAACTGGAAGCCCTTGCGGATGTCGTCAGGAAGCATGCTGATCTGTTCGTCCTTTCAGACGAAATCTACGAACATATCAACTATACCGGACAAAATAACAGCATCGCCCAGTTCCCGGGAATGAAAGAACGCACCATCATCTGTAACGGCATCTCAAAAGCCTACGCCATGACAGGCTGGCGCCTGGGATGGATGGCAGCACCGGAATGGATCGTCAAAGGATGCAACAAACTCCAGGGGCAATATACCAGTGGAGCCAATTCGATCAGCCAGCAGGCTGCCATCGAAGCTTATAAGGGGGACCAGCAGAACGTCGAAGACTACCGAAAGGCTTTTGAACGCAGACGCGATCTCATTCTCCAGTTGCTTAAAGGTATTCCCGGACTGGAAGTAAACCTCCCGGAGGGTGCCTTCTACGTATTCCCGAAATGCAGCAGTTACTTCGGAAAGAGTGACGGTAACCGGATCATCAAGAATTCTACAGATTTCTCATTATACCTCTTGGAAATTGCTCACGTCGCAACAGTCGGCGGAGACGCTTTCGGAGATCCTGACGGTTTCCGTATCAGCTATGCCACAAGTGACGATAACATCAAAGAAGCAATGAAAAGAATCCGGGAGGCTTTGGCTAAACTAAAATAAAACGAGTCAGAGAATTCAACAGCTTGAACGAAAAAAGAATATTTTAGCCATTAGCCCGTTAAAACTTCTTAATTCGCATCGTAATCGTGTATTAATTCGTATCTTTGCGAGCACGAAACGAGTGGAATTCAAAGTCTATAAAAGTAAACTTTGAACAAAACAAGCTTAACGTTAAATCGCTATTTAAACAATTAAAATTATTAATAACTAAAAAATTAAAATTCAAAATTATGGCAACTACAAAACAAACAGCCAGCCCTAAGAAAAAATCAGAGGGCTTCACAGGTATCCGTGCAGCATTTTGGGTCATCGTTGTATGCTTCATTATTGCTTGCTGTTTCTATCATTTCTTCCTGGGTTCACCTTCACACTTTGTCAATGGCGATCCTGACGGAGCAGTTCTGAATGGTAACATCTGGGGAACGATCCACAAGGGTGGTGTTCTTGTTCCTGTCATCTTCACTTTGCTGCTGACTGTCATCGCTCTTTCCATTGAGCGCTGGTTGGCACTCCGTACCGCTTTCGGCAAGGGATCACTGCCAAAATTCGTTACGAGCATTGAAAATGCTATAAAGGCCAACGACTTTACAAAAGCTCAGCAACTCTGCGACAAGCAAAAGGGTTCAGTAGCAAATGTTGTATCCGCTTCCCTGGTAGCTTATCAGGATATGGACAACGGTGCTAACAAATCTCTGAAAAAAGAGCAGAAAGTAGCCAGAATCCAACAGGCTCATGAGGAAGCTACTCAACTTGAGATGCCTACCCTGACACAGAACCTTCCTATCATCGCAACTATTGTAACACTGGGTACGTTGACCGGACTGCTGGGAACCGTAACCGGTATGATTCGAGCATTCGCCGCTTTGGCAACAGGTGGTGGTGGTGACTCACTGCAACTTTCAACTTCTATTTCAGAGGCTTTGGTAAATACCGCTTCCGGTATTGCTACTTCTTGGTGTGCTGTGGTTTCTTACAACTACTATACCAACAAAATTGATAAATTAACATTTGCACTTGACGAAGTAGGTTATACAATTGCTCAGACATACGAAGCTAACCACACAGAAGAGGCTTAATTTTTGCTAACCCTTTAATATTCAGTAACTATGGGTAAAGTAAAAATTAAGAAGTCGGATGTCTGGATCGATATGACTCCTATGTCTGATGTGATGGTCCTTCTGCTTACCTTCTTCATGATGACTTCTACATTCGTTAAGAATGAGCCAGTGAAGGTAAACACGCCAGGATCCGTGTCAGAGATAAAGGTGCCACAGAAGGATGTCCTGAATATTCTTGTCGGCAAAAACGGCAAGATATTCATGAGTATGGACAAGACCACCGACTTGGAGGGCACGCTGAGTGCAGTGACCGCCAATAACGGTATCTCTCTTACAAAGCAACAGGTCAAGAAGTTCGATAATGACGCTATGTTCGGTGCTCCACTGGACAAATTAAGTGATTATCTGAATCTTACACCATCAGGAATGAGTCAGGAAATCGGAAAATTAGGTATTCCGACAGATAGTATCAAAGGCGGTCCAAGTGAATTCCAGCAATGGATTACCGAAGCAAAGAATGTCAACCCGGACCTTAAATTGGCGATCAAGGCAGACCAGAATACTCCTTATGTCATCATCAAAAAGATCATGGATGAACTTCGGGACATGAATGAAAACCGCTATTATTTGATTACATCGTATAAGAAGTTGGAGGACTAAAGAATGCCAAAGAAGATTCTAAGTAAACAAAAGAAAATGTCTACCCGCGTGGACTTCACGCCTATGGTGGATATGATGATGCTTCTGATCACATTCTTCATGCTGTGCACCACACTGAGCAAGCCTCAGACGATGCAATTGACGATGCCTAGTAATGACAAGAATGTAAATAAGAATGACCAGTCAGAGACAAAGGCTTCTCAGACCATCACGATTTTTATTGGTGCTAACAATAAAATCTATTATGGCGAGGGGCTGCCTCAGTATACTAACCCTGGCTGGCTGAAACAAACGACCTATGGCAAGAATGGAATCCGCAAAGTGCTGATCAATCACCGCACTGAAGATGGAACAGACCCTGTTGCCCAGATTATGCTGGCTAAGCAAAAACTGGACGCTGAGAAACTGAAGAATCCTACGGCCTGGCCGGACAGCGTTTACCAAAAACAATTGAACAAACTGAAGGATGGTTTCGTGAATGGCAATAACAATGCTCCAATCCCTACCCTGACAGTCGTTATCAAACCATTGATAACTTGTTCTTATAAGAATTTGGTTGACGTACTCGATGAGATGCAGATATGCAGTATTGGCAAATATGTCATTGATAAAATCAGTCCTGATGACAAAAGCTTAGTCAAGCTGAAGGGAATCAAGTAAGGTCAATCAATGAATAATTATTAAAAGTAAAGAACAATGTCAAAAATTGATCTATACGACCCAAAATGGGTTAACATGATTTTCGAAGGTAGAAATAAAGCCTACGGAGCTTACAAACTCCGTACCTCTATTTCCAAGAGAAATACCATGTCCATCATTATCATGCTCATTGCTGCTGCCATCATTGCATCTATTCTTGGAATTCAAGCTATAGTGAAAGCTAACCAGCAAAAGGTGGCAGTCACTACAAGCGTTGAACTTTCGGAACTTGCCAAGCAAAAGAAAAAGGCTGTCGTTGAAAAGAGAACCGTAATCAAGCAAGAGAAGAAAGAGGTTGTCAAGCAGGTTAAGAGCTCCATCAAGTTCACAGCTCCTGTGATCAAGAAGGATAATGAAGTAAAGAAGGAAATCGTCTCTCAGGAAGACTTGAACAACACGAAAACTGCCATTGGCGCATTCGATGTTAAAGGAAACAGTGACCAGGGAACGGTTTTGAAGGCTGAACAGGAAATTGCCCAGCCGGCAGCACCTGCTCCTACCAAGACGGCCAGTGCTGAAGTTGAAAACAAGGTATTCGATGTTGTAGAGCAAATGCCATCATTCCCTGGTGGTAACTCAGCTTTGATGGCTTATCTGAACAGCAATGTGAAATACCCGGTTGTAGCTCAGGAGAATGGTGTTCAAGGACGTGTCGTTATCTCGTTCGTTGTAGAAAGAGATGGATCCATCACGGATGTGCAGGTTGTCAAATCTGTTGACCCTTCACTTGATCGTGAGGCAGCAAGAGTTGTACGCAGCATGCCACGGTGGAATCCAGGAAAGCAGAACGGTCAGGCTGTTCGTGTGAAATACGACGTACCTGTATCGTTCAGACTGCAATAAGCAAATGAGAACTACTCATCCTGCCCTGTCGGCAGGATAACGAAGAGTCGTCCTTGTGCTTTGTGCCCCAATAGGGGACTTCAGGGCGCAAGGACGACAAATAGTTTTAAGGGTACCGTTTAACAATCATACACAAACGTAGTTTTTTTTAACTCTTTGAGCCAAAAGGAAGACCCTTTTACTGGTCATCAGAACATCAGTTACACCCAGACAGTCATCAAATCATTATCCCAAACATTCTGATAAGCATCCAACAGCCTGGCAGCAGACTGATAAGACGGGAACCTTAAGGTATGTCTAATCCAGATAATGGCGCAGATAGGTATGAAGAAGGATCACCATTTAAAAGTAAATATAAAACAGTAAAAAACAGTTTAAGGAAGCAAATGAAAAAGAATTTATACAAAAGATTTGCAAATGTACTATTACTGCTCGGCTTATTAATGGTAATTGCCTCATGCGGACCACATAAGCGTAAAGACGGTAGAACAGATACCTATTCCTCAGGAGTGATCAGCATTGCTTCTGACGAGAGTTTTAGCCCCATAGTAGAAGAAGAGAGAGAAGTATTCGAGAGCATCTATCCCAAAGCGAAGATCAAACCGATCTATACGGATGAAACGGATGCAGTGAATGAATTGATGAAAGGCAAAATCTACCTGGTGATCACCTCACGGGATTTCTCAAAGAAAGAATATGCCAATCTGAGATCCAGAAAGTTTATGCCACAGGCTATCAAGTTGGCATACGATGGATTGGCACTCATCGTGAATCGCGAAAATACAGATACCTGTCTGACCGTAAACCAGGTTAAGTCTATCCTGACGGGAAAGATCAACTCATGGAAACAAATCAACCCGAATTCCAGGAAGGGTATTATCCAGGTCGTGTTTGACAGAAACGGTTCAAGCGCTGTCAACTGGTGCGTTGACTCACTCCTGAAAGGGAAACCGTTTAAGAGTAAGGATATTATGGCCGCAAAGAGCAGTAGACAAGTTGTCGATTATGTCCAGAAGACACCCGGTGCAATAGGCATCATTGGTTCCAACTGGCTGAATGATGAAGGTGATACGACCAACACAACCTTCAAAAAGAATATAACCGTAGTCTCCGTAAGCAGGATGGCAAAGGCCACGCCTTATAACAGTTGGAAACCTTATCAATATTACTTGTATAACGGGAACTACCCTCTTATCAGAACGATTTATGCTCTTCTAAACGATCCCATCAATGCGTTGCCATGGGGATTTGCACATTTCATCGAATCACCTAAAGGGCAGATGATCATCTACAAGACCGGCTTACTTCCTTTCAATGGAGATATCACCGTCAGAGATGTAAATGTCAGCAGTAATTGAAAATAACAAGATAAAAAAACAGGAAAGATAATAGGTAAAGGTAAAAAGTTTAGCAAACAAAAGGTACGATTATGAAAACAATCAAATATTTAGTCATGGCCGCACTTCTCTTAATAGGTGCAGGCTCAAGTGCAACAGCACAGGAAAACCAACAAACTAATTCTGAAGTCGAGAACATTGCCAAGGCAATCACCGCCAACAAGAACAATCTGGAGGCAATTAAAGACCAGGTGAAAGAATTCGTAAAAAACAACAAGAAAAATCCAGATGCCTTAGTAGGACTTGGAGAAGCCTATCTGAATGTCCAGGATACAGCCAGCGCGGCGAAATATGCCCAAATGGCCATCTCAAAGGATAAACATTGCGGGAATGCTTACTGTCTGTTAGGTGACATCGCCGTGCTGAAAGACGATGGAGGTGCTGCAGCCATGTGGTATCAGAATGCTAAGACAATGGATCCGAAGAACCCGAAAGGTTACATCAGATACGCCAGCGTGTACCGTGGCAGAAGCCCGGAGGAAGCTGTCCAGTCTCTGGAAGAGTTGAAAACAATCTTGCCTAATTATCCGGTTGAATCTGAGGCCGCACACTTTATGTATACCGCCCGGAAATTCGATAAGGCGGTCTTATACTACAGCAAGGCAGACTCATCACAACTGAACGAGGACAGGCTGAAAGAGTATGCCCTGGCAAGTTATTTCACCGGAAATACGGCAAAGAGTCTGTCCATCTCAAAATATGGCAACGACCGTTTCCCCAGAGATCCGGTATTTAACCGACTGACCTTCTATAATGCACTGGCAGCAAAAGATTACACTACTGCAACAGACTATGCGGAAAAACTGTTTACCGCTTCAGACAGTGCCAAATTCATAGAAAGGGATTACCTCAATGCGGGTCATGCTTACTTAGGCGCCAAAAACTATGAGAAGGCTATAGAAATGTACAAACAAGCTTTCCAGATGAACCCGCAAGACAATGATATACATAAATTCTTATCTGATGCCTACAGCAGTGAAAATGACACTGAAGATGCCTTGACGGAATACAACACCTACATCAAAGGAAAAGAGAACAGTACAGCCAACGACTATATGTCATTAGCAGAAATTCTACTCCGGTGCTGCCAATAAAGCCACAAATGCAGCGGACAAGACAAAGTATCTGGAAAAGGCTGACTCAGTATATATTGACATCGCCTCAAAATTCCCCGAATATGATGCTTATGCCACGTATATGCGTGCTACCATCAACAGTAACATGGATCCTGACTTCAAAAAAGGACAGGCTAAACCGTTCTATGAGCAACTGATCAGTATCGTCGAAAGCCATACTACTAAAGGCTCTAATGATGATGCTTATTTAAAGGCGGCCTACTACTATCTGGGCGCATACTATTATACTAAAGGCAACAAGGCTGATGGGAACATCTACTGGAAAAAACTTTTAGATATAGATCCTGAAAACACCACAGCTAAAGAAGCTTTGGGTATCAAATAAAGCAAAGGAAGAATATGGATTAAAAACTCAAATATAATCCATCAGTAAAACGGGAAGGAAGCGGTTGCTTCCTTCCCGTTTTACTATCTGGAAAAGTCACGGAGAAGGGTTTCATAATCGCTGCCAACAATACACAACTAAAAAGGGCGGTCCGCTCAGACCGCCCCTTACTTGTTATTTAAAACAAGGATTTTTTCCTTTTATGGGAGACTAATTGCATCGTTCGGACAAACACTTGCACAAGTACCACACTCAGTGCAGAGATCCGGATCAATAGAATACTTCTCATCACCTGCAGAGATAGCACCTGAAGGACATTCATCGATGCAGGTTCCGCAAGCCATACAATTGTCACCAATAACGTAAGCCATAGTCTTTAATTTTATTTGTTATGATTAATATTATTGTAAATTATGCAATCGAGCCAAAGAGTGCTCAAGCATTGCAAAGTTAAGAATAATTTCCGAAATACCTAATAATAGGTATCCTTTTTAGCATTCTTTATCACAAGGTTCACTTAAGAGCTATTGACAATCCCAAAAAGATAAAAGGAGGGATAGGGCCGAATGACAGTCTCTTATTTCTTCACAAAGTCAAGGGTAAGATCACCTACATAAATCGCACTCTTACCATTCTGGTCATCGGGAACGGAAACCCCGTCAAGGTTGGTTGCATGCTCCAGGGTTTTAAAGAAGGAATGAGAATGCCCGCCCAGGACCAGATCAATATAACGTGTACCCTGTATAAGGTCTTCATCGTCCTGGGCATCATGAATATCCCACCCCAGATGAGAAAGACAGATGACCAGATCACATTTCTTTTTCTTCTTCAAGTAGGTAGCCACGCGCAAAGCTGTTTTAACCGGATCCAAAAACTTCACACCCACACATTTCCGGTCATCCACGAGACCTTTCAGATGAGGGCTCACGCCAAAGACTCCAATTTTAAGACCCTTGCGATGAAGGATGATCCATGGTTTCACCAGTCCCTGGACAGGTGTACCCGTAAAATCATAATTAGCACACAAAATCGGGAAATGGGCTTCCTTAAATATCCGGGCCATATTGTCCAAGCCAAAATCAAACTCATGATTTCCGATAACCGCTGCATCATAGTGCATGATATTCATCAAGCCTATTTCCACATCACCCTTGAATAACGTATAATAAGGAGATCCTTGTGAGAAATCGCCACTGTCAAACAGCAGCAGATCAGGATGTATGGTCCTTTGCTGCTTAACCATGGAGACACAACGGAAAAAGCCGCCGCGGTTAGCCCAGAAAGTATCTGCAAGATTCTTGCTTAAAGGCATGATACAACTATGTACATCATTGGTATGCAAGATGATCAGTTCTTTCTTGTGCGCATAGAGTGGAGAAAGAGACAACAAAAGCACAAAAAGAAGAAAATAAAAACTCTTTTTCATTTTTTATTAAATAAAGAATCCATTCAAATTTAAAACTTGTCAGAGGACGAAGAAACAGGAAGAAGTGTCCTGTTGCCCCTGTTCTCTAAATTACTTGACGACAATCCGCCCCTCAACCTGAGGATTGACGACCTTGCCCTCCTTCATTTGCTGCTTGAAGTAAGCCTCAATGATAAAGCGGACATCATTCTTCTTCTCCTGAGGAGAAACCACATCTGTACCCTTCTGGAACGCCACCATATCATCATTGCCCTGAGCGAGGTAATCCAGTGTAGCCACACGATAGGAGCCATCCGGATCCACAGGCCGGCCATGCACCTGGGCATCCAGGAGCTGACCACTCCTGGAAATGGCGAGACGAACCCCTCTGCTCACCCCTTCACCGCCTCTCATGGCGATCTGCCGGAACAAGTCGAGGACATCGGAACCTTTAAGAGTAAGGAAACAGATCTTGTTCTCAAAGGGAGCAGCATCCAGAATAGCCCCGACCGTAATCGGGCCCTTGGGTAAGGCAGCACGGATCCCTCCGATGTTATAAACGGCAAAGTCCGGATGCTCATTAAAGGACTCCCCTCCCCATAAGAGAATATCCGAGAACAGATCAGAGAGCGCGCTTTCCGGTCTCCGCTTAGCCATGTATTTTGCTGAATATCCCACGACAGGGTTCATCATACTGTCCACCACATAAGTATAGGGAGCGACAAAAGCCGCCGCCCTGGCATCCGGTGAAGCATCGTATGTGCTGTCTATCAAGATTCTCTGACGGGAAATGCCGCTCAGCGCATAGTGCGAACCACTGCAGGATACTCCAAGAAGCGCAATAGAAAAAAGTCCTGAAATCAAAAATTTATTCTTCATCTTCGTTCGATTTGCTGCAAAGTTAAGGAAAAAGCGACGAAAGAAAAAAGAAAAGAGTTGGAAATTTGGTGAAACAAGGAAAATGTAGTAACTTTGCAACGCTTTTCGACGTAACCGCTGGCTTCAGAATGAGTTGCTTGCCATGTTGCGTTTGAACGACAAACAATATTTAATAATAAAGAAATGGATTTAGTTAAAGTTGCTGAGGAAGCATTTGCAACCGGCAAGAAATTCCCGGAGTTCAATCCAGGAGACACAATCACTGTCGCTTACAAAATTGTCGAGGGTAACAAACAGCGTTTGCAGTTGTACCGTGGTGTCGTTATCAAGATTTCAGGCATTGGAGACAAGAAGCGTTTTACCGTCAGGAAAATGTCCGGAACAGTAGGTGTTGAGCGTATCTTCCCACTTGAATCACCGCATATCGAATCAATAGAGGTAAACAAGCGTGGCAAGGTCCGTCGTGCCAAACTCTACTATCTGCGTAATCTGACCGGCAAGAAGGCCCGTATTCAAGAGAAGAGAACGGCTACAGACGACAAATAAACCCTGCCATTTATTCAAAGAGACGAATAAAAAAGAGATCCGATATTTTATCGGATCTCTTTTTTATTAGATAAAGGACAGATCATTCATCCTTACTTTCATAGTTCATCCGTCCATCATCATCCCCATGCAAGGCATCACGGAAATCATTCCAGCTCTGGAAACCGGCAAAAAGAGCCAGTCTGTCCTTTGCCTTTGGAGACAATGAATTCAGATGCAGATGGTGCTTTCCGACTATAGAAAGTAACTTACTGACATCCGAATGCAAATCTATTTTCTTTCCGATTTCCCTCTCAACATCCTTAATTAATACTTTCCTGTAACTTTTCATAACTCTAACACACTAAACACGTGCAAAGATAGTTTTTTTTACACTAACATCATCATAAAAAGATACTTTTCGATCACTCATAGCTAAAAAAAGTAAAAAAGCCATTTCACTGTTTTTCTCCAAAGTCCGGGAAGTCATTTCTCCTGTCCTCCTGCAGTTAAAAACCACCATCAGCCATGCCTGCACAACTGATAAAAACAAAGATTTCTTTTTGCTTTTCCACCGATTTCCATTATCTTTGCAAGAAAGAATTTAAATTCCCTATAGAATGAAAGAATTAGCTTTAAAGTACGGATGCAATCCCAATCAGAAACCTGCCCGTATCTTCATGGACAACGGCGGAGAACTCCCGGTACAGGTTCTCAACGGACGTCCCGGTTACATCAATTTTCTCGATGCCTTGAACAGTTGGCAACTCGTAAAGGAATTGAAAGAAGCCACTGGCATGCCGTCAGCCGCCAGTTTCAAGCATGTCTCACCGGCAGGAGCCGCTATCGGCCTTCCCCTGAATGATACCCTCAAGCACATCTACTTCGTCAATGACATCAACTTCGAATTATCTCCACTGGCCTGCGCCTATGTCCGTGCCCGCGGAGCAGACAGGATGAGTTCTTACGGTGATTTTGCCGCATTGAGTGACATCTGTGACGAGGCTACAGCCCATCTCATCAAGCGAGAGGTCAGTGACGGTGTCATCGCACCGGGATATACTCCAGATGCACTGGCTATTCTGAAACAGAAGAAGAGGGGCAATTATAATATCATTCAGGTTAACCCGGACTATCAGGCTCCCGAATTTGAGCGGAAACAGGTATTCGGAGTTACTTTCGAGCAAAGACATAACGATATTAAACTCGGTGATCCGAATATCTACGAGAACCGCCCCACGCAGAACAAGACGATTCCAGAAAAAGCCCTGCGGGACCTGATCATCAGCCAGATTACCCTGAAATATACCCAGAGCAACAGTGTCTGCTACGTCAAAGACGGTCAGGCTATCGGCATCGGAGCCGGACAGCAGAGCCGTATCCACTGTACCCGTCTTGCCGGAAACAAGGCAGATGTCTGGTGGCTCCGCCAGAATCCCAAAGTGATGGCCCTGCCTTTCAAGGAAGGTATTCACCGTGCAGACCGGGACAATGCTATTGATGTCTACATCAGTGAGGAGCATGATGATGTCCTTCGTGACGGAGCCTGGCAGAAAGTATTCACAGAGAAGCCAGAGGTTCTGACAATGGAGGAAAAGAAAGCCTGGGTGGCCCGGAACACTGATGTCATATTGGGCAGTGATGCCTTCTTCCCCTTCGGAGACAATATCGAGCGGGCTCACAAGAGTGGCGTGAGATACATCGCTCAGGCAGGAGGCAGCATCCGTGACGATAATGTCATCGAGACCTGTGACAAGTATGGCATTGCCATGTGCATGACAGGTGTCCGCCTGTTTCATCATTAAAGGATACAACTATGAGCGACGACATCGAAGATATCATCGAGCATGGCATCATCTTCAAGGGTTCTCCGAGCGAAGATCCTGAGGGCAGCAAACCGAAAGTGAAAACCAAGGCAAAGAAAAAGAAGTATATTACCGGAACCCATGGCAGCGGATCTGCCCATCAGAAAGCCAAATACCGGCTGCAGAGGGCGAACCGGAAGCATAAGGGTAACCGCAAAGAAAGATAAGCAATTCCCTCAAGGCTATTTTCTGACCACTTGGCAGGAGTCCCCGTTTACGATAAAGAAAATCCCGGATCACCATTGCAAGATGATAATCCGGGATATTCATATATAGTAAGGAGATTGACTTAGTCGTGGAGGAGCAAAATGCACCATTTTGGGGTACCATTATGCACCATTTCGGGGTATCGAAATGGTGCATATTGGGGGGTCAAAATGCACCATTTTGGTCCTTGTGTTCTAAAGACTTGACTATGACCTGAAGATGACAGCCCCAAAGAAGTTCTGCTGATATTAACGGCAAGAGCAGTAAACCATAGCAGTCCCCGAAGCCACAACATAATCAGTATTTTTCCGCTTTCATCCTTCCGCCACAGCACAACGTCAGCACAGAAGCCTGAAGGCATTTATGAACATGGTCAAAAAGAATGGCAGGATTAATATGATGTCCCTTGAAATGCACCTCAAAATGAAGATGTTCCGTCGTTGCCAGTCCTGTCCGGCCGGTCAGGCCGATAACCTGCCCGGCTTTCACCTTATCCCCCAGATGTACCAGGTTTTTGGACTGATGACTGTAAAGAGTCTCAAAGCCATAGGCATGACGGATAACAATGCAATTCCCATAACCGAAATAACGGCAGGACCGGGTTACGACCCCGTCAAAGGCAGCCAGGATGCGGTCATTCGGGCAGGTTTTGATATCTACCCCCGGATGATGGCGGTGCCCCCCGTAAGGACTGATCACATGACTGCCTGGAAGAGGATAAGCCCAATGAGAACTTTCTATTTTCCCCAGGTCGATCCGGAAGTCATGGCTCTTGTCATAACTGACCGCATCATCCGGATCCAGGCTCGTCGGGCACTGCCCCGATGTGACCGGTATATTGCCTGCGGGAATGACAGAGACATCAACATAAGGACCATTTTTCTGGAAAAGAAGAGTCTGGTTCCTCAATTGATGACTGGTTAAACTAAGGAGAGTTTCGGGATTGATCCTTGCCCCATTTACCATCACCGAGAAACGGCAATAGCCATTCCCGCCCTTTTCTCCTACAATAGCAATTGTCTGGCCGGCATGGACGGACTGGCCGACCTGCACCAGATTCTGTATCAGATTGTCATATACCGTCTCCAGTCCGTCCGGATGGCGGATAACCACGGTATTCCCACCTGCAGGCATTTTCCGGGAAAGTCTCACCGTCCCGTCAAACATCGCCTTGACGGCATCCCCTTTCAGGGTGCTGACTTCCACGACGGTCCCTGACAGGCGTGCCTTCCCTACAGGCAGAGGAAAGGAATAATCCCCCACGTGAAAATCGCTGAAATTAATCTTGAAAGAATTTCCATGAGCAAAAAGATGAGGGGTAGCCGTGTTTACCTGCGTCCGTTCAACTAAGGAAAATGTTTTCCGGACAGGAGCAAACGAGAACAGGGACAAAAAGAGGAACAATGCCAGAAAGTATCGGAATATTCTTATTTTCATATCGCAAAAGGTTAAGGACATTAAAGGTTGACAAAACGGCCTGAAGAAAAGCTATTGTATCAGTTGACTCAGAAAGACCACTTGTCACAAGCAGTCTGTATTCATTTTCAGGTATCGGTTTATTCAGGAAGGGCACACGATCTGCGCATGTCCCTATTTCATCATGATTCCCGTATAGATTCTCCCGGAATCAGCACCCAGTTTACGGGCAGAGAAGAACAGGTCAGAATGGCGGTAAGTACAAATATCACAGACCAGGATATGCTCCGGCCGGATTCCCACCGCTTCCATCTGCAAACGGTTACAGAGCGGCAAGTCAATATGCCATTTCCCATCCCTCCTGGCAATCGCCTTCATATCAAATCCAGACTTGGCGAACTGGTCATACACTTCCTCCCCGACCTCAAAGGATTCCAGGGAGATGCCCGGTCCGATCACGGCCAGTAAGTCAGTCGGTTTACTCTGGTAGCAGACATGCATATCCCGCACCGCTTTCCTGACTATCCGGGCAAGTGTACCCCGCCAGCCAGCATGGACTGCAGCCGATGCATGATGTACAGGATCATAAAGTAATACGGGAATACAATCTGCCGTAGACACCCCTATGCAGGCATTCCTGACATCCGTCATCACACAATCGACCCCCTCCAGGAGTTGATCCCGGACAGCAACAGGCAAAGAGAAGAACTCCCCCGCAATATCACGGCTCTCGATGCCATGAACCTGATGCGGTAACACCAGTCTGTCCGTCCCTATTCCCAAAGTCTGGCACAGAGCACGCCTGTTTGTCAGGACATGCTCTATCGAATCCCCACAAAAGGAATTGACATTCAACTCACCGTACGGGCCTTCACTCACTCCCCCCTTGCGGGTAGTAGAGAAAGCAGTCACCCCGTCTCCTAAAGGATAAAAATGCAACTCCGGTTTCAAATCCAGTGTCATATCAATCGTCAGTATATTCGAAGTCCGTGAGGTCCTCCACCTCGTCTTTTCCCTTTTTCCTTGAAGATGCTGTATTTTCTTCCGTCTCTTCGTCCTCACCCTCAGCGTTCATCTCATCCCGGAAAGTCAGGACATCCTTATCCCGGTGAACCAGTGTTGTCTCCGAAGTGATCTCTTCAAGTTTGTTACTTTCAGAATTAAGTTCTCTCCAGAGCACATCTTTCAGCTCATCCAGTCCCTCCCCAGTTATGGAAGAGATGAACACACAAGGAAGATCTGTCGGCAAAGTATCCCGGAGCATCTGTATCAGTTCCTCATCCAGCAAATCCGATTTGGTCACTGCCAGCACACGGTGCTTCTCCAACAATTCCGGGTTGAATTTCTCCAACTCATTCAGCAACACCTCATAATCATGCTTAATATCATCAGTATCCCCCGGGACCATGAACAGCAGGAGCGAGTTACGCTCGATATGGCGGAGGAATCTCAGTCCCAAGCCTTTGCCTTCACTTGCGCCCTCGATAATTCCCGGGATGTCAGCCATGACAAACGATTTATTACCGCGGTATTTGACAATGCCCAAGGATGGTTCAAGCGTTGTAAAAGGATAATTGGCAATCTTCGGCTTTGCGCTGGACAAAGCAGAAAGCAGTGTCGATTTACCCGCATTCGGGAAGCCCACCAGTCCCACGTCAGCCAGGAGTTTCAGTTCCAGAATGATCGTTTCCTCCTGTGCCGGTTCTCCAGGCTGGGCATAGCGCGGCGCCTGATTTGTAGAAGTCCGGAACTGGAAATTTCCCATTCCGCCTCTCCCCCCTTCCAGTAAAGTCACCTGCTGACCGTCTTCCGTAACATCACAGATGTATTTTCCGGTAACCGCATTGTAGACGACCGTACCACAAGGGACATCAATGTAAGCATCAGCGCCATCCGTACCATGACATTTGTCACTGGCACCATTTCCACCATGCTCAGCAAAGACATGACGCTCATATTTCAGATGAAGAAGAGTCCAGTAATTATGATTACCCCGGAGGATCACGCTGCCCCCGTGTCCCCCGTCACCGCCGTCAGGGCCACCGTTAGGCTGGTATTTGACATGACGGAGGTGCATGGAGCCCTTGCCTCCCTTGCCGGAACGGCAATGGATTTTCACATAATCAACGAAATTGGATTCTACAGCCATTATTTTAAATTATTCATCAGATCTCTCAGAGAGAATACGACCGCACAGATCCATCCCCCCACTTCCGCAACAGGACAGTCTGTCCGCCCTTTTCACCCGAGAGGAAACGAGAGCCCTTCAGCATGAAAGAACAGTTGAGGACATCCCTGCACAGATTTTATTTAAGAGCATCCATCACCTTGCACACACGGGCGAAGATCTCATCTATCGTTCCCAGCCCTTCTACATGATAATGGATACCCTCCTTTGTATACCACTCGATCAGCGGAGAAGTCTGATTATGATAAACCGTCAGACGTTTTTTGATGGTCTCCTCATTATCATCAGAGCGACCGCACATCTTTCCACGGAGAATCAGACGTTTCATCAGTTCATCCTCAGGGACAGCCAGTTCGATCATTGCCGCAAGTTTATGTCCCCTCTCAGCCAGCATCTTCTTCAGAGCCTCAGCCTGAGCGATCGTACGAGGAAAGCCATCAAAGATCACCCCTTTGTGGTCTTTTCCAAAAGAGTCATAGACCTTGGCCAGGATGCTGACCATCAACTCATCCGGGATCAACTGTCCCTTATCGATATAGCCTTTGGCCGTTTTGCCGAGGTCACTGCCTTTCTTGATCTCATTTCTCAACACATCCCCTGTAGAGATATGGCCCAGGCCATATTTTGCAATCATCTTCTCACTCTGCGTCCCCTTGCCGGCGCCAGGAGCACCGAAAATAACAATATTCTTCATTGTCTTATTTGTGATATAATTTTATATTCTCTGAGATTCCCCCTCTTCCGGCAGCTGCTGCTCACCCTTTCATCATTACAGGCCACGCAGTCCAACCAAGAAAGCAGGTAAAAGCACCTATTCCTTTTCCGGGATCAAGGTATAAATGTCCCGCAATCCACGTCCCTGCTGGTCATAGTCAAGTCCATACCCCAATATAAAATCATTCGGGATTTTGATCACCGGATATTCGATATTCAGAGGAATAGTCAGTTTGGCGGGTTTCACGAGTAAAGTACAAATATGGATAGATTCAGGACCGTGAGCCTGAAGCGTTTCAATCATGTGCTGCATAGTAAGCCCTGTCTCCACAATATCTTCCAGGATAATCACCGTACGTCCCTTTAAATCCTGATTGATACCCACCAGTTCCTTCACCTTTCCTGTAGTCGAGGTCCCCTCATAAGAAGAGAGTTTTACGAAGGAAATTTCAAAAGGGATCGTCAGCATTCTCGTCAGGTCAGCCGCAAAGATATAAGAGCCATTGAGTACGGCCAGGAAGATCGGGTTTTTGTCAGCCATATCCTTATTAAGGCGGTCAGCCACGACCTGTATACGTTTCCGGATTTCAGCTTCTGGAATAGATGTCTTAAAGGTTTTATCCTTGATTTTTACTACACTCATTACTCGAAAACTAATTTTTGGCACAAAATTACGAAAAATATGGCAAACATTACGTATTAATTTCGTATTTTTGCAACAGATGAAGATTTTTACAAGTGCTCAAATTCACGAGCTGGACCAATATACGATAGACCATGAGCCTATCCGTTCCATCGACCTGATGGAAAGAGCGGCAAAGGCATTAACCAGAGGAATAGAGTCCGTATGGCCGGCAGATACTCCCATAGTAGCTTTTGCCGGTCCGGGAAACAACGGCGGTGACGCTCTTGCGGTAAGCAGGATGCTGTCCGCCGACGGGTATCGGGTTTCCGTGTACCTGTTTAACATCCATAATCATCTTTCAGAAGAATGTGCCACCAACAAGCAACGTCTGATCGAGGAAAACAAGACAGAGACTTTTACGGAGATCACCATGAACTTTGATCCGCCCGAATTGAACGAAGGAGACCTCGTGGTAGACGGACTTTTCGGCAGTGGCCTCAACAAGCCCCTGTCAGGAGGCTTTTCCACCCTGGTGAAATACATCAACCAGTCCCCTGCCCGAGTTGTCAGCCTGGATATTCCCTCCGGCCTGATGTGCGAAGACAACACCTACAATATCCGTCAGAATATCATCAAAGCAGACCTGACGCTCACCCTCCAGCAGAAGAAACTCTCCATGCTGATGGCCGACAACCAGGTCTATATCGGAAAACTTAAAGTACTTGACATCCATCTCTCTCCGGAATATATCCATCAAAAGGATTGTGAGTATAAAATACTGGAAGAAGAAGACGTCAAGTCCCGTATACTGCCACGAAGAGACTTTGCTCACAAGGGGACGATGGGAAGTGCACTTCTGGTTGCAGGGAGTTACGGGATGGCAGGTGCCGCCGTCCTGTCTGCGAAAGCCTGTCTCAGGTCAGGTGCAGGAAAGGTATATATACATACCCCAAGGCGCAATTACAACATCATGCAGATCTCAGTCCCCGAAGCGGTCATGCAGATGGACCGTGAAGAGAACTATTTCTCTGAAGCCGTAGACACCCACGATATTGACGCCTTAGGCATCGGGCCGGGGTTAGGGCAAGAAGAAGATACGGCTATTGCCGTCATCGCCCAAATCAGGAGGTCTACCTGTCCGGTCATCATCGATGCTGATGCCATCAATATCCTGGCCAATCACAGGGCATGGCTGCAGCAGCTCCCCACAGACATTATCCTGACCCCGCATCCCAGAGAGTTTGACCGGCTATATGGATCCATGAGCAACGGATGCTACGAGCGTCTGGAAAAGGCCCGCAAACTCTCCCGTGTCCTGCAGGCATATATCATCCTGAAAGGTCACTACTCCGCCCTCTGCCTGCCGAATGGGCATGTAGAATTCAACCCTACAGGGAATAGCGGCATGGCTACAGCAGGCAGCGGAGATGTGCTCACCGGAATCATCACCGGACTGCTGGCACGAGGCTATCATCAAGCAGATGCCTGCAGGGTAGGAATGTACCTCCACGGATATGCAGGGGATCTCGCGGCCCAGGAGTTAGGAAAGGAGAGTCTGATTGCCAGCGACCTGATCAAATACCTTCCAAAGGCCTTCATGGAGTTAAGCTGACTTCTTCATTTATCTCTATGAAGATAGAAGATAGGAGAAAAGGTCAGTATTCGTTATCTTAATGTAACGCAAGATAATGTCGGAGAAAGACAGAAGTCCCAGGCCCTATTTCTGAAGTCCGATTTCCTTGACATGCCGCTCAAAGTCCTCCCGATCATCAGCAGCTCCGTTCTTCACACGGGCACGATAATTATAAATAGTATTAACCGAATAATTCAGGAATTCCGCGATCTTACTGCTGTCCTCTATCCCCAGACGAATAAGGGCGAAAATCCGCAAGGGAGTATTCAAGCGTGAGGAATCCGTTAAAATAATCCGGCTTTCCGGACGGAGCAGCGCATTAAATTCAGAAACAAAGTTGGGAAACAGGCGCAGGAAAGAATGATCAAAATTCACATACAGTTCTTTCAATTCCTCCTCTTTCCATTCACCAGAACGAGTCTCTTCCAGCAATTCAGCTATCCGACGGTTCCGGAGCCCACGATTTACGTGTTTCCTGAACTTATCCATCTTTTCGATATATTCAGAGCACATACTCTGAAAGCGGCCAATATATTCCTCTTTCACCTTACTGCTGTCGGTCAATTTCTGGTTGAGCAAAGACAACTGAGAATTTGTTTCCGTCAATCGCAGATTAAGGCCAGACAACTGTCCGTTAATATCCCGCAAGTTCTTTTGTGCGTCAGCGAGTTTTTTACGTTGACGATTGACGAAGAGAAGAGAAGACAACAAAAGGAAAGCCAGTACACTGATAATTGCCAGTAACCAGAACAACTGTTGCGTCCTGCGTTCCGTCAACATCTTATAGTTATTAGCGACTGAAGAAAGTAATGGGGCTATCTGCCAATTACGCTGGCGGGATCCAAAGCGGGCAGCACAACTGCTTGCAAAACTAATATACCGGTAAGAGCGGTCCACTTCACCCTGGACCATCATCTGATTAGCAATCTCCCACATGGATCCCTGGTCCATGACCCCGTTACGAACATCCGACAATGCAGACTGTGTCAACCAGTACATCATCTTCGTCGTATCCCTCCGAGCCTTGTATTCCAGGTAGCGGTAAAGTGCTACCAGGGCATAGCGATGAGAGCCCCTCCGCACCCGTTTCAGCCAGACCGTATTCAACGCCATGGACTGCTGCCAACGGTGGGCATTCATCAAATCCAATTCCCTTATTTGATAATAAGGATCCCCTTCCGGTGAAATATTACGGAACATCAGGTTCTGATAATATTGAGCTTTTCCGGCATACGACTTACGAAAAGCAGCCAACTGTGCATAATAGCTCAGTTCATTATACACATTATATAATGCCCAATAATAAGTACAGCGTCCTTTCCGGGTCAAATCTTCCATACGCACGCTATCCAGGACATTAAACGCTTCCTGGTACATTCCCGTTTTCGAACATTGCAAAGAGATAAGACACCGGTATTCCCCCGCCAGGTCCTTTCGTCCCATACACAAAGCCAGCCTCACACACTGATTAAGTTGGCTGATTGCCGAATCATTAACAAAGGGAATATACTCATCAGCCAACTGACTATGAAGATAAAAACGGGCAGATGGAGTCATCGGCATCTTCAACCGGTTCTGAAGTCTGAGGATACGATTTTGTCTGATACGAACATACCTGTCCATCTGAGTAATAGCATGATCAAGGCTCTTGTACATAGGAGTCAGATCACTTCTTTCGGCAAGTCCCGTTAATGGGCAAGACAAAAGAATCTGAAATAGCAGTATTTTAAAACAAAGTCGCTTCATATCTGAGTCTGTTTTGAAGCCATTTACACTCCGGAGATCAAACAAGCCAACTCGGACTCACTTATCAATGGTATTATTTTATTGCAAAAATACAACAAAAACGCAAGAGGACAAAATCTTCTTTGAGAAAATTTTGTCCTCTTAATTTCAAGAACAGACTCTACCAGCATTCTATGCCAGCATTTTACAGCCCGCTATTTCTTCTGGAAAACCCGGACATAATCCACCTCCATAGTAGCAGGCAGACAACTCGGGTCAACCCCCTGCTGTCCACCCCAATCGCCACCCCAAGCAAGATTCAAGATCACATAAAAAGGATTATCAAAAGGCCACGCATCCCTTCCGCTCCCATCATTCTTATAAGTCAGCAGTTCTTTATTATCAACATAGAAAGTCAGTTTGTCTGCTGTCCATTCAAGACCATAGGTATGAAAATCGCTCTGTGCCGTCGGAACCGTCTGTCGGGCGCTCTCAACAGTTGTTCCACCGTTGTTGTACTTCTTGCAATGGATCGTCGAAACGACCACATTCGGATCATACCCGACTTCCTCCATCACATCAATCTCCCCGTCATCAGGCCATGTCTTATTATTGACCGGCATCATCCAGAATGCAGGCCATGTGCCCTTACCTTTGGGGAGTTTTATCCGAGCCTCAACATAGCCATACTGCCACCCCGTAGTCTTACAGGCATAAAGGCGGGCACTTTTTATCGTACCGTTATCATTCACCAGATTAATTTTCAGCGTTCCATCAGAGACTTGCGCTACCTGGTCATCCTTCACATAGCTCTGCAGTTCATTATTCATCCAGCCAGGTCCCTGGACTTCATACGTCCAGTCACTGCCAACTTTCGAGCCCTCAAACTCATCATCCCAAACAAGAGTATATCCCGGAAGAGGTGCCTGAATGTTCAGCATACTGGCAGCCTTCTGAGTAATCTTGATACTGTCACGCATACCTCCACACCAGACAACCACTGCGCCTTTACGTTCAAGAGGAGTCTTATTGACTGCCACCTGGATGGCGAGGAAGGTATCCCGTGATATACTATTGGCCGGAGACACCGACAACCAGGAATCATTAGAGTAAGCCACGAAATCATGGTTTGTCTGAATCCCCACTTTGACGACCTGAGCAGCCGTATCCACGGCAAAAGAGGATGACGACAGCGTAACTGTTTCAGTAGCAGGTGCATACTTTGTGTCCTCATTACTATCACTACAACTCATGACTCCGAGTGCAATGATAAAGAGTGTACTTAAAATCATTATCTTTTTCATTATTATTTCCGATAAAATTGGATTTGATCTGACCATGTTTCAATGTACAAGGGGGGGGCAGACCAAGAAATGCCCTTCCCCCACATTGAAGGCACCGTCATTGTGCAGTCTTCTGAAAGACAATATTGTAAACTTTAACCTGTTCATCAGCCGGGTTGCCCCCAAAGTCAAGTACCAGTTTCAATGCTTTGGCTGCTCCCTTGGGCAGAACGACGGCAGGAACCTTCAGCGTGTATTCCTGACCAGCGGCCAGATCTACCCGCTTCAAGAAATAGTAGTTGTCATCACTGGCCGTATCCGTCAATTTTACGGTTACGCCCTTAATATCTTTTGTCGGAAGCAATTTACAACAGAAATCATACTTCGTATCAGCCTCCCCTAGAAGTGTTGTGATCAGATGTACCTGAGCCTGCCACTGATCAGTAGTAGCCGTCGGCAGGCTGATGGTATACGTTCCCTTATCCACGCTGAGGTCAGGATTAGCGATCTGAGCCCATCCCGGTGCATAATAGAAGAAAGGAGTAAATCCGGAAGTACCTTTGTCATCTACGTTTGATTTCCAGAGGTTCATCGGCGAATCATATATATATACCGTCTTGTCCTGATCTCCGCCCGGAGCCTCGATTCCATCGCAGGCATGCTCTTGAAGGTCAATATCTGAGACCGTCACCTGAGTACCTGCCTGGTTACCTCCAAAGTCCAGCACCAGGTTGACTTTATCCATATCCAGTCCAGGCAGATCACTCTTATAGAAGATATAAGGTTCAAAGGCCTTGAGTTTGATGTTTTCTACGAAGTAATACGTTCCATCATCACCATCCTTAGAGAGTTTAACCGTCACATTATCATGATCTTTCGTCGACAGTAATTTTGCAGAAAAGTCATAATGGTTAGCAGCATTGGTGTTCATATCCGTATGGAAGAACACCTGCGCCTGCCATTGGCTTGTCGTTGCCTCAGGCAGTGTGACTGTATATGAATTTCCGTTGGAGGTCATGACCGGATCCGGAATCTGCGCCCATCCAGGAGCATAATAATACGTATTTGTAAACTTACAACTCTTAAAGAGATTACAGTCACTTGAAGCATTATATCCCTGGAATCCCTCATCCGCACAAGTCAGGATATAATGCCAGGCAATCGTCCCATCATCCCATACCAATACCATAGAAGTTCCCAACAAACTCTCGATACGGAGTTTAAGTTCACTCTTATAAGCATCATCTGCGGGGATATAAGGGAAGAGTGTACCTGCCGGCATCGTCATATAAACATTATCCCCCTCTGTACTCAGAGTATAAGTAGTCTTTTGGTTCTTAACCGGAACCATATAATCTTCATCCTGATGGTATTCAGGAAACAGAGAACATCCCTTATTGACATATACCGTTCCACCCACTCCAGGATCATAAGAATAAGACCCATCCTTGGAAAAAGTAAGACGGTCGTCATACACCCCTTTATCCGCTTTCTCTCCAGGGGCAGCCTGATACCAGGAAGTACCATCCGTACCAGAAGGACCACAGGCAAGATGCCCTGTTTCAGTAGACGCGATTCTCCAGGTGCCCGCTGAGAGCATGGCAATAATGTTATCATAATTCGTCAGGGAATTTTGGATATGAAACGTTGCCTTACCCATTCCCTGAGACATGCCATTATGATTCCCTACCCGGTAATAAACCGCATAGTCACCGGCATTTGACCATATCTTATTCAACGGGTTAAGTGTGGAATAAATCGGATTCTTCGTGACCTCCTTACCATCAACAGGAATATACCATATCGGATAAACACCCTCCCCGGCCATCTGGAAGGTTACGTTGTTTGTCGAATCTGCCACACTGACCTTAACCTGAGCATTCTCTGCCAGAGGCAGTCCATTTTCATCCAGACCTTCATACGATTCCGGCGAACAGGATACCAACGCCATGATAGACAGTAACGCTCCAACAATATATAAACTGAATTTCTTCATAAGAATATATCTTTTAATATTTATTCTGAGTTAACGTGTTCTGAGCCGCATCAATTTCACTCTGCGGTATAGGCAGATACTTCTTGCTTTCACTCCAGGAGTTGGTACGATAGCCGTATGCATCCGGAACCAGTATTGTAGCAGCCTTACCCGTACGGATCAGGTCCCAGTAACGTTTACCTTCACCAACAAACTCAAGGTGACGCTCCTCTATAATATTATCAATCGTGGCAGCCTTATTATCGGTCAGGCCGGCCCGGTGATGTACCAGATTCAAGTATTCCTGAGCCTGTGCCGTAGAGCCATTCGTGCGAAGCAGGAGCTCAGCCGCATCAAGCAAGGTCTCTGCATAACGATAGATACGCAGGTTATTGTTGAAGTTTAAGTCTGCGTCAGCAATCTGCTTTGCATTATTAGCCGTTTTCGCGATATATTTACCAAGGAAGAATCCCGTATCCTGATAACGCTTGGTATAGGAACCCTGACGGGCATCAAAGCAAGTCACATCCCGGCGAGTATCCCCAGTAGCAAACATATTATAAGTCTCCGTACGCACAGGTCCGAATCCCCATCCGTTCTCAACCCCTTCTGATCCCGTCTTCCAGTCAGACGGGCTGATCAGACGCGGAAGGACGGTTCCTCCGGCAGCATCTACATTAGACCAGGCCCGTACAGCCTTATCATCTTTATAGTTAATCTCAAAGATACTCTCCGAAGACCATTCGCCACTCTCTTCAAAGATATTCGCATAACTCGGATTCAAGGCATACAATCCACTGTTGATGATCTCCTGTAGATAACCAAGAGCCTTAGTATAACGGCTCTGGTCATTCTGATACATGACCATCTCTGCATAAAGCATATAAGCCGTTGCCTGAGAGACCCGTCCGAGATCAGCATCATCCCATCTCATAGGGAGTTTTTTAGAATCTATAGCATCTTCCAGGTCTTTGATGACTGCATCATAGACCTCGTCAGCAGACTTCTGGGCTACCAGGTAAGGAGTGCCTGGATTAACCATATAGAAAGGAATATTCCCGTAAAACTTCCACAACTGACAATAGTAGAAAGCCCTCAGCACACGAGCCTCAGCTGCATATTCAGCCAGTGAATCCGCAGACAACACAGACTGATTCCAACTGATATAAGTCAGCAAGTCATTGGCATTACGAACCCCCTTATAACTCTGGTCCCATATCCCGGTCAGAGCATCACTGGAATTAGCCGTAGAGGCATAATTGGCCATCTTGTGGAGATATTGGTTATCAGAGATACCAGCACCGCCAACCCACATATCATCACCCATCACGTCACTGCAAAGGTTGAGTGGCGCATACTGCTTGCCATTCCAGTCGTATTCACGCATAGGATTATAGGTAGCGACCAAAGCTTCCGTCAAATGGTCATAAGTATTATAATATTCCTGAAGTGTAGCTTTATCCGGTGGAGTCACATCCAGAAAACTATCCGAGCATCCTGTCAGTCCCAGAAGGGAAACAGACAGCAGACCCATTATCATCATTTTATTTCGTTTCATAATAGTACTAATTTAGGATGTATGATTAAAAGCCAATATTAAAACCAATTGAGAATGTACGACTTTGTGGATAGACGCCATAGTCTACGCCAAGAGAAATACCCCCTGATGATATTTCAGGGTCATAACCCGCATATTTAGTAAAGGTCAGCAGATTCTCCGCAGATACAAAAATGCGCAGACGGTCACACATCAACTTATTCGTAAGACTCCGTGGGAGAGTATATCCCAGTTCGATATTCTTCAGTCTCAAATAGGAACCATCCGTGATATAAAGATCCGAGCTCTGCCAGTTGGTACCATCCCCAATCATGAAACGAGGATATTTGTTACTGGTCCCTTCACCTGTCCAGCGCTTTAACATATAGGAGGGCAAGTTAGCCGGACGAATATCCGTACGTCTTGTCGCGTCATAGATATCATTCCCTATCGTTCCCTGCCACATCATCATAAAATCGAAGTCATGCCAGGAGGCATTGAAAGTGACTCCATAGGTCCAGTCCGGCATTCCTTTTCCAATTTTTGTGCGGTCAGCAGCCGTGATAGCGCCATCGCCACTTACATCCACAAAACGCACATCACCAGGAACGGCATTCGGCTGAATCATTTCACCCTTCGTATTCTTGTAATCTCTCACTTCATCCATGTTCTGGAAGATACCAGCCGTCTTGTACCCATAAAAATATGGGAAAGGCAAGCCATTCTGGGCACGGGTAATCGTACCGGTATTCTGCATGGCATCAAGTTCCAGAAATCCTGCAGAATTACCAAGATTAACCAGTTTGTTATGCAGATAACTGGCATTCCCTTTCATCCGGAAATTGAAATCAGATGCACGGAACTTATAGCCCATTTCAAATTCCACACCGGAATTGTCCATATCACCGACATTCCCCAACGGAGGATCAGCTCCTATATAAGAAGGTATCGGCATAGAGATAATCATACCACTGGTCTTCTTGTCATACCAGTCAACCGTGAAAGTCAGCGCATTGCTGAAAAATCCCATATCAAGTCCAATATCCGTCTGCCTGCTCTCCTCCCATTTCAGATTGGGGTTAGGCAGAGAACCAGCCTGTACCCCGTTCGTTTCGGTCTCACTACGGCCGAAGACACCATTATACCCGGCAGAAGTCCAGGCAGCGTATGTAAAATCGCCGATATTATCATTACCATTCTTCCCCCAGGAAAAACGCAGTTTCAAGTTGGTCAGCCATTGCGGTATCTTCAGATAAGGTTCATTGATGACATTCCAACCCAGTGAGAAAGAGGGGAAAGTTGCATAACGGTTATTGGCGCCGAATCTGGAGCTGCCATCCCTGCGAACAGTAAACTGTGCCATATAGCGTTCACCATAGTTATAACTGGCACGGAAGAAGCAGGAAGACAATTTATGCTCATACGCCGGGCCCCCACTGGCGGCCATCTGTCCCTCACTCCGCAAAGCACTGGTATTATTCATATAAGGTTTATTCAGATCCTTCAAGTCCTGCAATGATCCCCAAAGGTTATACCCACTATTCTTGAAAGCACTCTGGCCGATGACCGCATTGATGCTGTGCAATCCATATTTCTTGTTCCACGTCAGGACATTCTCTATCTGCCAGACGGTACCACGGTCACTATATGAATGCGCATCGGTGATGCTCTCCTTATTATTACTGGAAAGATAATACTTAGGGGTATAGCCGTCAGCGCCCCAGAAAGAGAGGTCTGCGCCATAAGAAACACGATAAGAGAATCCATAGCCGAGGTTCAGATTAGCAGAGAAATCAGTCACAAATTTATGACTCCAGTTATTATCACCAGGAAGGGAGAGCATGGCCAGAGGATTGTTCATCTCATTGTATGATCCACCCGGCACCGTATATAAATTTCCATGTTTGTCATAGATGCCATATTCCTGTCCCCCATATTGAGCCAGTTGGGCTTCAGCTGCTGAGCCACTGACTGTCGGCGTGAGAAGAGGAGAGAGGTAAAGGGCACTCCCCAGAACACTCCCATATTGAGAGTTCGCATCAATATCCTTACTGTTCACCCGTGCGTATGACAAGTTGACCGTAATATCCAACTTGTTCAACCAGTCACGATCCTTGACGTCATCAAACACATTATACCTGGTATTGCTCCGGAGCGTAAGCCGGCGATAATTACTCCGATCAAAATTACCACCCACGATACCATCCTGATGGTAATAGCCCATGGAGAGATAATAATTGACCTTATCTGACGCACCACTGACATTCACTTCATGATTGACTACGGGTGCATTATTGTCAAACACCTCATCCTGCCAGTCCGTTCCCTTACCGTATGAGTAAGGATCCGCATAAATGGGAGCCTGTCCCGCGTTGACCAGCCCTTCATTCATCATCACGGCATATTCCGTTGCATTAAGGACATCACGATGCTTCCACGGGCGCTGCCAGCCAGCCGTAAAGTTATAACTGAAGTTTCCCATTTTTATAGAAGTCCTCAGTTAAGGGACTATCACAAGAATGACTCATCCGGAAACTTCCTATATATAAGAACATTAAACACTTACTTAAAAGGATTTAATGCCTAAGCCGCTTTCTGCATTCGGTACTTTTCGATAGCATCCGCCATGACTTTATACTCTTGTGCCATCTCTTTATCCTCCATCATGCCTTCGATAAGCCTGTCGGCATCAAGTCCCATGACATCGGCCAGAGCCTGAAGAAATCTTTCAAGGCAGGCCAGTATCCTCTTCCATAGCGTCAGCGCCATCAGTCCATCCCTTTCTGCGGAGAATAGTTCCCCAAGTG
>NZ_BAACAN010000026.1:0-40811 GCF_054687055.1 Segatella asaccharophila
CTTCATCGGGGAAACGTTTTGAAAATTCTATCAGTTTCATCTTGACGAGGTTTTGATAATTGATGCAAAGATAAGGAATATCGAGAAAACCTCAAAATTATTAATCACCTAATTGAGGATAATCATTAAGAAAATCCTTAACGCATACGGCCAGATCCTGCTGTCTGTCTTTTTCGGCATCATCGTTTTTTGCTTTTGGTGCTTTGTTCAGCGTGGTGCCTTGAACTATCAGGAACAGCTGCAGATGTTCCTTTTCGATTCTGACTATTTCATACAACGCATTGCCGTCCCTGGTGGACTGGCCGATTATATTGCTGAGTTCTTGACCCAGTTCTATTATTATCCTGCGCTGGGCAGTCTGATCCTGGCAGTCTGTTTTGTAGCTTTTCAGAGGTTGGTCTGGGCAGTAGCTGTCCATAATGGTACTGATGACTTTTGGTATCCATTCAGTTTTATCCCGGCATTGCTCTTATGGTTTTATATGGGTGATGAGAGTGTATTATTGAGTTTAGTCATTGCCCTGATCGCAGCCTTGCTTTTCATGCTTTTTTATACGGAACAGTCGAACCGCCCCGACCAGCATTCCAGACTGCTCTTTAAGGTTGTTACCTTGTTGATCGGAGTGCCGGCATTCTATTGGTTGTTTGGTTCCTGTGTCTTTGTCGTGGTCCTCTATGTCTTGTTCTTTGAGTTGGCACACCGGCAGCAGATAGTGATAGGCTTATTGAGTATCCTTTATGCTGTCTTGATAGTTCTTCTGTGTGCACAGTTCTTGCATTATCCGTTATACCGGTTGTTCATTGGAATCAATTATTACCGTTTCCCGTCGGTTATACCTTATATGCAGTTGGTCCTGATGGTCTTATTTGCTATTTTCCCGATAGTCCTTTATCGTTTGCCTTGCGTCAGGAGATCAGGCCGGGTGGAAGGAGGCATTATGGTGGTCCTTGTCATAGGAGGATTTTTCTTGATCAGAGGTGGCTTTGATCCTGTGAAATACCGCTTGATGGAAACTGACTATCTGGTCAGGACACATCAGTGGGAGGAGATCATCAGCAGAGCTGAAAAGCATCAGCCGACCACTCCGATGGGTGTCTCTTGTGTGAATCTGGCCCTGGAAATGGAAGGATCCCTGCCGGACAGGATGTTCAACTTTTACCAGAATGGGGTAGAAGGACTGGTACCTGCATTCCAACGGGATTTTACCACTCCTCTTCCGACCAGTGAGATCTTCTATCAGATGGGAATGGTCAACAGTGCAGAGCGTTATGCTTTTGAAGCGCAGGAGGCTATCCCCAATTATCGGAAAAGTTCCCGTTGTTATCAGAGAATGGCGGAATGTGAGCTCATTAACGGACAATATCAGATAGCTGCAAAGTTTTTGGCAAGACTCAGGCAGACCCTTTTCTATAGAAAGTGGGCCGATGATGCGCTGACATGCCTTTACCATGATAGAAAAGTAGAGGCCAATCCGGAATGGCGGAAATTAAGGAGCTTTCGTTTTACAAAAGATTTCCTTTTCAGTGAATCACAGATGGACCAGATGTTTGGTCTTCTCTTTGCCCATAACTTGAAAAACAGGATGGCATACGAATATTTGATGGCTTGGCAGATGCTGGAAAGGAATCTTCAAGGATTTCAGAGATATTATCCTTTAGGACGTTTTGCCGGCTATACGGAAATCCCACGTTCTTATCAGGAAGTGCTGGTTTACCTTTGGACGCAGTCTCATACCAGTTTTAATGACATTCCTTATAGTGTTACCCCGGAAGTGTGCAATGACGTAACCGATTTTGCCCGGGCTTATGTTGCCAATCCCCATGATCCCGGTCTGGTAACCGGGAAAATGGGCGGTACTTACTGGAGTTATCTGCTTTGCAGGAAATAGATGTTCAATCCTTTAGAAATATACTGTTGATGAAAAAGATATTCTTAATATTGACCTCAGCTGTGTTCTTGTTGACAGCCTGTCATTCTTTTTCTGATCATCCGTCAAGGAAAAATCAGCTTCCTCCTATCTATCCTGATTATGCGGGGGTGACGATTCCTGTAGATATTGCCCCGTTGGATTTTAATTACTGTGGCGGTCGTTTTGAGTGTATGGATGTGGTGGTGAAAGGATCCAAAGGCGGAGAGCTTCATTCCAATGGAAGTGTCGCGGAGTTTGACGTCAAGGACTGGCATCACCTGACGGAAGAGAATAAGGGGGGAAAACTCCTATTTACGGTCTGTATAGAGAATAAGGGCAAATGGGTACAATACCGGAGCTTTGAGATGAAGGTCAGCCCGTATGCCTTGGATGAATATGGACTCACTTACCGTAAGATTGCTCCTGGATATGAGGTCTATAGTAAAATGGGAATCTATCAGCGGGACTTATCCAACTATGATGAATCTGCAATTCTGGAAAATACGGATGCTCCCGGAGCGTGTTTGAATTGTCATACTTCCAACCGGACCGATCCTCATGAATTTACGTTTCATATCAGGGGCTCTCATGGGGCTACTCTGATAGACATCAATGGACGGATGGAATGGTTGAAAGCCAAGAATGATTCCCTGCATGGCTCTCTTGTTTACCCTTACTGGCATCCGAGTGGAAAATATTGCGCTTATTCGACGAACAAGACCCATCAGAGTTTTCATGCCGTCCGTAATGAACGTATAGAAGTTTTTGACCAGGCTTCTGATGTCTTGGTCTACGAACCGGAAACACATCAGCTCCTCCTGGATTCTCTCTTGATGACTCCTGACCATTTTGAGACCTATCCGGCCTTTTCACCGGATGGGAAAACGCTTTATTTCTGTTCTTCACAAGCGGAACCAATACCGGAGGGGTATCAGAAAGTAAGGTATAACCTTTGTAAAATTTCTTTTAACCCTTCTGACGGAACTTTTGGCAATCGTGTGGATACGATTGTAAACGCACGGAAAATGGGCAAGAGCCTTACTTTCCCGCGTCCTTCATACGACGGGAAATATATTATGTTCACTTTAGCCAACTATGGCTGCTTTCCTATTTGGCATAAAGAGGCTGATCTGGGACTGTTGGACTTACGTACAGGGAAAGTGAGAATGCTGAAAGAAGTCAACTCGAATCAGACTGAGTCATTCCATAACTGGAATATCAACAGTCATTGGTTCGTCTTTTCCAGTCGTAGAGGAGACGGTTTGTATACGCGTCTTTATCTTGCCTGCATGGATTCACAAGGACATGTATCCAAACCTTTCCTGCTTCCTCAGAAGAATCCCGGGAAGTATTATGAGGAAAGTGTTTATTCTTATAATATCCCTGATTTTACAAAAACGAAAATCAATTTTGACTTCAGAAAGGCCGGAAGGGAGATTATGAGTGACCGCAGAGTGAATACGATCGTCCGGTAGGAATAGCAATTCCCTTGAAAAGGGTCCTTCTTTTGAACAGCTGGCCCCCATAAGATGACAGAATCATTTCTGATCATCTTGTGGGGGCTTGAAGGTACTTATGGCTTGATTCCTCGATGAATTGTGGCCGGAGAATTCTCTGGCGGAATTTCTTGATTCGTGAAGACCGTTGGCCTGTGGATCGCAGAGCACAGGGAAACGGGTATAATTTAGAGAAATAACGGGAACAGAAAGGGAAAGTGTTGGCATTGGCTATAAAAGTATCATATCCTTTCATACTTTTCCTTTAACTTTGCACTATCTAAAAACCACATAAATGAGGAAGTATTTACCGTCCATAAAACTCTATTGTCTCCTCCTTTTAGGAGCATTCCTGCTGCTTGCAGTTCCTGTAATGGCTCAGGTTCGAGGGAACAATATCGTGGTGGTGGTTACCCCTGATCATGAGGACTGGAACTACAAAGTCGGTGAGAAGGCAATTTTTGCCATTCATGTCCTGAGATCCGGAACTCCCTTGCATGGTGTACATGTTAATTATGAAGCGGGTCCGGTCTGCTATCCTGATGTCAGGAACACAGCGGTATTGAAGAATGGCGAGATGCAGTGGCCGGGAAGGATGAAGCACTCTGGGTTCTACCGTCTGAAGGTTACGGCTTCTGTCAATGGCAGGAAATATGAGGGACTTTGTACTGCCGCTTTTTCTCCGGAGAAGATAGTGCCTTTTACGCAGTGCCCGAAGGATTTTGACAGCTATTGGGCTGAAGCTTTGAAAAAGGCCAGGGAAAATGATCTCTGCCCTAGAGTCAGGTTGTTGCCTGATCGTTGCACAGACCTGGATCATGTCTATGAAGTGAGTTTTGTGAATGACCGTCCTGACTCCCGGATTTACGGTATCCTCTCGGTGCCAGTCCGTCCAGGGAAATATCCGGCGCTGCTGAGAGTGCCGGGTGCAGGATGCCGTCCTTATAGTGGGGACACCTATACAGCTGACGGTAAGTGCATCGTATTGGAGATAGGTATCCATGGTATTCCCGTCACCCTGCCTCAGGTCGTGTATGACCGCTTGCTGGGCGGAGCTTTACATAATTATTGGGACGTAAATATTTGTCATCCGGAGAAGAATTACTATCACCGTGTAGTCACAGGAGCTGTGAGAGCCGTTGATTATATTGCTTCCCTGCCGGAATGGGATGGAAAGACTCTTGGCGTGACGGGTGCGTCTCAAGGTGGCTTTCTCTCTCTGGCGGTAGCTGCATTGGATCCGAGGGTCACCTTTCTGGCGGTCGTTCATGATGCGATGTGTGACTATGAGGCTGAACTGCATGGGGTGGCAGGGGGGTGGCCTCATTATTTCTATCTCCGGAAAGATGTTGATGAGAAAGAGGTTGAGGGTGCCCGTTATTACGATGGCGTCAACTTCGCCCGAAGGGTCACTGTTCCTTGTTGGTTCTCTTTTGGATATAATGATGAGACCGTTCCTCCTACTTCTTCGTATGGAACTTATAATATCGTAAAAGCTCCTAAAAAGTTGAGCATATATCAGATGACCGGACATTACTGGTATCAGGAACAATGGGATGAGTGGCAGGACTTCCTGAAGGCGCAATTACACGTAAAGTGAATATTCAATTTTTAACCAATAGCTGATAGATGATGACATACAAGCATTTATGGATCATAGCGGTCTGCGGACTGTTCGCTTGTCGGAGCATGGCTGCCTCTCCGGCTGAAAAACTGATTAAACGTCTCCAGAAAATAGAGAAAAAGGGGGTCATGATCGGTCATCAGGATGATCCGATGTATGGCACTACCTGGAAATGGGAGTATGGAAGGAGTGACGTAAAGGAGACTTGTGGTGATTACCCTGCGCTGATGGGCTTTGAACTGGGACATCTGGAACTGGATTCTACGCGGAACCTGGATGGTGTACCTTTCGATCAGATCCGTCAACAGGCGTTGGCTCAATATAATAGAGGTGGCGTCGTTGAGATCAGCTGGCACTCTACTAATCCGGTGACAATGCAGAGCGCATGGGATCCGAGTGGGAGGGCTGTATCACAGATCCTCCCGGGGGGAAAGGATAATCCCCGGTTTATGAGTTGGCTCTCGAGGGTAGGGAAGTTCCTTCTCTCCATCAGGACGGCTGATGGAAAACTTGTACCGCTCATTTTCCGCCCGTGGCACGAGATGTCTGGAGGCTGGTTCTGGTGGGGAAAGAATTCCTGTACGCCTGATGAATACCAGCAACTCTATCGGTTGACCGTACGTACACTGCGTGGAATGGGACTGGATAACCTGGTGTTCTGCTACTCTCCGGGGGGAACTGACCATGAGACGGAAGAGAACTTTATGCAGTATTACCCCGGGGACCGGTATGTGGATATGATGGGCGCTGACCTTTATGGAAATGATTCGAAGGAGACTTATATCCGTCAGGTGCGGGAAGAATATACTGTCATCAGCCGGGTGGCTGCGGCTCATCACAAACTGATGTGCTTTGCCGAGACAGGCTCCCGTAATACTCCTGATCCTCAGTGGTTTACTACGGGACTGTGGAAAGCCATCCAGGGCTTCCGTCTCTCTTACGTCCTGCTCTGGCGGAATGCCTGGGATCAGCCGAAGGAAAACTTTGGACCTGCTCCTGATAAATCCTGTGCTGCTGACTTCCGGGTATTGTATAGCTATCCCACATCCTTGTTCTTGAATGATATGAAAACGATCAGATGACCGCTCTTGTGTCTGATGTCTGTTAAATGCGATATAAAAATTAAAAGATATGATATGTACATTTGATGAAAAGGTAAAAGCTCTGAAAATTCTTCATGAACAACTCCTGTGTCGGAAAAATCAACCTGTAAAGGGTGGAAATGGAATCTACGAAAAATATGAATATCCGGTTCTGACGGGTGAACATACTCCCTTGGAATGGAGGTATGATTTCAATGAAAAAGATAACCCTTATCTGGAACAGCGCATTATGATGAACGCGGCTTTCAATGCCGGTGCAATCAAATGGAATGGGAAATATGTCGTGATAGCCCGTGTGGAAGGAGCTGACCGGAAAAGTTTTTTTGCCGTGGCGGAGAGCCCTAATGGCGTGGATCATTTTCGGTTCTGGAAAGAGCCGGTGACCATGCCGGATGACAGTGTCCCCGCAACTAATGTTTATGATATGCGGTTGACTCGTCATGAAGATGGATGGATCTATGGGATATTCTGTGCGGAGCGCCATGACCCGGCGCACCCTGAGGATCTTTCTGCTGCGACGGCAACTGCTGCTATTGCGAGAACTCATGACCTGGTCCACTGGGATCGCTTGCCGGACTTGAAAAGCAAGAATCAGCAGCGGAATGTGGTCCTCCATCCTGAATTCGTTCAGGGTAAATATGCTTTCTATACCCGTCCGCAAGATGGATTCATAGATGCTGGATCGGGTGGCGGTATCGGCTGGGCGCTGGTGGATGATATAGAACATGCAGAGGTGAAAGATGAAAAGATCATCAACTTCCGTCATTATCACACGATCATGGAGGTCAAGAATGGGGAGGGACCTGCTCCTATCAAGACTCCCCGGGGATGGCTGCATCTGGCTCATGGCGTCCGGGGTACAGCCTCCGGACTGAGGTATGTGCTCTATATGTATATGACTGCCCTGGAGGATCCTACACGTGTCATCGCTCAGCCGGGTGGCTATTTTCTCGTCCCTCAGGGAGGGGAATATATCGGGGATGTCATGAACGTGGTCTTCTCTAATGGCTGGATCGCTGATGAGGACGGTAAGGTCTTTATCTATTATGCTTCCTGTGATACCCGGCTGCATGTTGCTACGTCAACGATCGACAAACTTGTTGATTATTGCATGAATACTCCTCAGGATGGTTTTTCTACCACACATAGTGTGGAAACTGTTAAAAGACTGATCGCCAAAAACCGTGAAAACGCGAAACACAATCTTAATCGATAATAATTAAGGCAGAGGGACGTTTCTTTAAAGAACGGCCCTTCGCCGGTTCTACCTGTAACTAACAATCTATTTATGTCAAAAGCAAAATTATCCGAGAAGATCGGCTATGGTTTCGGTGATATGTCTTCCAGTATGTTCTGGAAAATCTTCACTTACTATCTGCCCTTCTTTTATTCTAATATCTTTGGACTGACTCTTTCTGAAGGAGCCATGCTCCTTCTGGTTACCAAACTCTGGGATGCGGTCTTTGACCCGTGTATGGGGATCATCGCTGACCGTACAAGGACAAAATGGGGGAAATACCGTCCTTATTTGTTGTGGATGGCTATCCCGTTTGCCTTTATGGGGGTCTTGACATTCACCGTCCCTCATTTCGCCCATGGATGGAAACTATTCTATGCATACGCAACATATATCCTGATGATGACGGTTTACAGTGGAATCAATGTTCCCTATGCAGCTATGCTGGGCGTTATTTCGGATGACCAGCGGGAAAGGACCGTATTTTCCAGTTTCCGTATGTTCTTCGCTTTTGGTGGCAGCTTCCTGGCACTGGCGATCTTTGAACCTATCCGTAATTTCTTCGGAGGTATCAGTTCGCCGACAGCCTGGACTCTTTCCATGGTGGTCATCGGAATCATCTGTGCCATCCTCTTTTTCTGCTGTTTTTCCATGACCCGGGAGCATGTGGTTACCTCAGATGCGGTGAAGGTTGAGGATACCCCGGATGCTCAGGGCAAAGGGAAACCGGCAAAGGCTTCTGTCTGGCATGATATCAAGTCTCTGGTTTCTAATGTTCCTTGGTGGATCCTCCTTGTGGCTTCCATAGCAGCAGTATTCTTCAGTAGTATTCGTGGGGGGACGGCCGCTTATTATTTCCAGGACTATCTCGGGAATAAAGCTCAACTCGGACGGGGGATCACTTTGTCCTGTGGGGTCTTTCTGGCTATTGGTGAGGTGGCAAATATGTTTGGTGTAATCTTTGCCGTGCCTGTCTCAAACCGTATAGGCAAAAGTCATACTTACCTTTTTGCCATGCTGATCGCGGGAGTTCTCAGCATCCTCTTTTATTATCTGCCGGTTACGGTCGGCGGGGTCTGGGGAATGCTGATCCTGCAGGTGCTGATCAATGCCTGTTGTGGCATTACTTATCCATTGCTATGGAGCATGTTCGCAGATATTGGGGACTGGTCAGAATGGAAACATGGTAACTCTTCTACGGGGCTGATATTCTCGTCTTCGTCGATGGCGCAGAAAATCGGTGGTGCTGTAGGGAGTGCTTTGGTACTATGGCTGCTGAGTGCCTTTGGCTACAAGGCAGTCCAGGGGGCCATACAGTCTGCCGGAGCTGTCCATGGCCTTAATCTGATGATGAGTTGGTTCCCGGCCATCGCATGCCTGGTCGCTGTCGTTGCCGTCGCTTTCTACCCGCTGACTAATGATGAAATGAAGAAGATCAGTGCAGACCTGAAAATTCGTCGTGAGGCTCACAGGCATCCTCAGAATTAGGGAAGGGAAAGCTGGAATCTTATTTTCTAATGTCCGGCCGGTTGACCGGATGATATAAAAATCATTTGATGATGGAAAAGTTAAAAGAACAGGCACGGAATATCCTGGAAACTAATATCCTGCCTTACTGGATCAACAAAGTTACTGATCATGAAAACGGGGGATATTATGGCCGTATTGACGGCCATGACATCGTTCATCCTGAAGCGGATAAGGGCGCTATTCTCAATGCTCGTATCCTGTGGGCCTTCTCGGCTGCTTACCGGGTGTTGCATAAACCGGAATATCTCAAAGCTGCTACCAGGGCCAGGGATTATATCCTTCAGTATTTTATAGATGATCAGTATGGAGGCGTCTACTGGAGTTTGGATTTCAAGGGACAGCCTGAAGATACTAAAAAACAAACTTATGCTACTGGCTTTGCTATCTATGGATTGTCTGAATATGCCAGGGCTACTGGTGATGAGGAGGCTAAAGCTGCTGCCATCTCTCTCTATCATGATATTGAAAAACATGCTTTCGATCCGGTCAGCAAAGGGTATGTGGAGGCTTTGACACGCGATTGGAAACCGATTGAGGATATGAGACTGTCGGACAAGGATGAGAATGGTTCCCGTACGATGAATTCTCATTTGCATATTCTGGAACCTTATACTAATCTTTACAGGATATGGAAAGACCCTGCCTTGAAGAAGAGCATCCGTAATCTGCTGGATATTTTCTTGAATATCTTCATGAATCCGGAGGGACATATAGATCTGTTTTTTGATGATCATTGGGAAGGGAAAAGAAATATCCAGAGTTTTGGCCATGAAATAGAAGCAAGTTGGCTGATGCACGAATCAGCCCTGGTCCTGGGAGACCGGAATTTGCTTGAAGTGGTTGAACCTGCCATCCGCAGGATTGCCCGGGCCAGTGAGGAAGGACTCTGTAAGGATGGATCACTGATCTATGAGCATTGGACGGATACGGATCGTTATGACCGGCAGCGGCAATGGTGGGTAGAATGTGAGAATGTCATCGGACATATAAATCTTTATCAGCATTTCGGGGACCATAGGGCCTTGGAGGTGGCTGAGCGTTGCTTCCGTTATATCCAGGATCATCTTATCGATAATGATCATGGGGAATGGTACTGGGCAATTCTGGGAGATGGGACAGTGGACCGGGAGAATGATAAGGCTGGATTCTGGAAATGTCCTTATCATAATAGCAGAATGTGCCTGGAACTCATGGAACGTGCTTTCTGATCTCTCAGGTTGTTTTCTGAATAACTGGCTCCGGGGAGGAACTCTCCGGGGCTTTTAGACTTGTTTTCCTTTCGGTCGTATTCCTTTGGGACGGATCCCTCCGGTTCAAATAATATTGTTGTCTTCTTAAGGATAAGAAAGAATCATAGTCACTGATTCTCACGATAGCCAATGGTAAGCGAAATGGTGTATTACGGTCCCCCGAAATGGTGCATATTGCTCCTCCATGATTATACCCGCCCGGAATCAGGCGTCAAGGTCTGACTTTAAGGCCTTAAAATCATATACTGTAAAAACCAACCCTGTTATTTGAGTCCCTTTATTCTTGAAACCTAATAAGATGCTTAAAACACCAACTTTATAAAATGATCCATCATTCCTGATGCGCGGAATATGGCTCGGATTGTTTCTTCCGCTTGGTTCACTGGAAATAGATGACTTTATCGGGTCTGAAATAACCATGGTTCCAAATGTTTAGTTTCTTTAAAAAATCGTTTTATATTTTGTTTTTTTTAAAGATAAAGGACCAATATTACATAAATTTTAGTATCTTTGCAGACGTTTGGGCAGAAGGCCTCTGCTCTTCTATTTGCAATAATAATAACGTTATAATTTATGAACTTTATCTTGTTTATTACCGTTTTGCTGACGGCCGTGACCTTAGTGGTTGGCGCTTATGTGATCGCCAAACTGATAGGGCCTCGTTCATACAACCCGGTAAAAGGTGAACAGTTTGAGTGTGGTATTCCTACACGTGGCTCCTCTTGGCTGCCTATGCATGTGGGATATTATCTCTTTGCTCTGCTTTTCCTGTTGTTTGATGTGGAGACCGTCTTCCTGTATCCTTGGGCTGTGGTCGTTAAGGAGTATGGGTCACAAGCTCTTCTCAGCATCGGTTTCTTCCTGTTGGTATTAGTGTTTGGCCTGGCATACGCCTGGCGGAAAGGAGTGCTCGAATGGAAATAAGAAAGCCCAAAATCAAGTCTATTCCTTATGGCGAATTCAAGGATAATGATACGCTGCAGAAATTGACGGAAGAATTGAATCAGGGTGGTACAAATGTAGTGTTAGGAAATCTGAACTGGGCCATTAACTGGGGACGTTCCAATTCTCTTTGGTCATTGACTTTCGGTACCTCTTGTTGCGGAATTGAATTCATGGCTGTCGGCTGTGCCCGCTATGATTTCTCGCGCTTCGGCTTTGAGGTAACGCGTAATTCTCCCCGGCAGGCAGATATTATCATGTGCGCAGGGACGATCACAAACAAGATGGCTCCTGTATTCAAGCGCTTGTATGATGAAATGGCTGAACCGAAATATGTCGTGGCCGTCGGGGGCTGTACGATCAGTGGTGGGCCTTTCAAGAGCAGCTATTATGTGGTTCGTGGTATTGACGAACTGGTGCCTGTGGATGTCTATATCCCTGGCTGCCCTCCCCGTCCTGAAGCTATCCTTTACGGAATGATGCAATTGCAACGGAAGGTAAAGATTGAACGGTTCTTCGGCGGTGCTAATCATAAGATGAATGCTGCGGAACGCCGCGAATCGATGGAGGCTGGAGGACTGCACGGCCTGAGCAATGAAAATCTTGCTTTTGAAAAACTGCTTCATCAGGATGATCCGATCATTGTCAAGGACGGGGTCACCAAAGAGCAGGTCGATCAATTGGGCAAAGAACTGGACCAACTCTCTGAGCGGGAGAAGGAACAGACGGGAAAGGAAAATGTAACTCCTGCTCCTGTACAGCCGGATACAAAGCCGGTCGATTCTTCGAAAGAAACAAATAAAAACCAGGGTAATACTCCTGCTGCTTAAAAACTAAGGTACGCACGTTATGAAACTGAACAATATAACATTCCCTTTTGATGACTTTGCCAAAGAGATGGCAAAGTTGAAAAGCGAAAAACATTTCGACTACCTGGTCACGATTGTGGGTGAGGACTTCGGCGAAGAAGGTCTCGGCTGTATTTATATCTTGGAGAATACCCAGACACATGACCGGATGTCCGTCAAACAGATCGCCAGACAGATCGGCGAAGACTATGTGCTTCCTACAATCTGTTCCATCTGGCATGATGGTGAACTCCTCGAGCGTGAGGTCTATGATTTCCTGGGAATTATATTCCTGGGACATCCGGATATGCGCCGCCTGTACCTGAGAAATGATTTCAAGGGCTATCCGCTCCGTAAGGATTACGACATGAGCCCTGAACATAATCGTTTTCCGGAAACGGATGAACCGGAATCGGACTGGACGGTAGAGTATAACCTTGATAAATACGGTGACTTGACCAAGACGCCGCGACGGTTGATCCAATCGGATGAATTTACGGTGAATATCGGTCCTAACCATCCGTCTACTCATGGGGTGCTGCGCCTGCAGACTGTGCTGAACGGAGAACAGATCGTACATGTCTATCCGCATCTGGGCTATATCCACCGGGGTATTGAGAAAATATGTGAGGGATTTACCTATCCGCAGACATTGGCTTTGACAGACCGGCTTAACTATCTGTCGGCTATGATGAACCGACATGCTCTCGTGGGGGTCATCGAGGAAGCCATGGGCATAGAACTCAGTGATCGTATCCATTATATCCGTACAATCATGGATGAGCTGCAGCGCCTGGATAACCACTTGTTGTTCACGGGGTGCTGTGCACAGGACCTGAGTGCCTTGACGGCTTTCCTCTATGGTATGCGTGATCGTGAACATGTACTCAATGTGATGGAAGAGACAACCGGAGGACGGTTGATAGAAAACTATTACCGTATCGGAGGCTGTCAGGCAGATATTGATCCTCACTTTGTGGAAAACGTAAAGGCTCTTTGCAAGTATCTTCGCCCGATGATCCAGGAATATCTTGATGTCTTCGGTGACAATGTTATCACTCATGAACGTTTTGAGGGTATCGGGCCGATGGGACTTGAGGATTGTATCAACTACGCCGTTACCGGTCCTGCCGGAAGGGCAGCTGGCTGGAAGAACGATGTCCGTAAATACCATCCTTACGACCTGTATGATAAGGTGGAGTGGAAAGAGTGCACTCGTACGCACGGTGACTCGATGGACCGCTATTATGTCCATATTGATGAGATGTACCAGAGTCTGGATATTATCGAACAACTTATTGATAATATTCCTGAGGGTGATTTCTATATCAAGCAGAAACCGGTTATCCGGGTTCCTGAAGGACAATGGTATTATGCCGTAGAGGGCGCCAGCGGTGAGTTTGGCGTTTACCTGGACAGCAGGGGCGACAAGAGTCCGTACCGTTTGAAGATTCGTCCGATGGGATTGTCTCTCGTGGGGGCTATGGATAAAATGCTCCAGGGTCAGAAGATTGCAGACCTGATTGCTACCGGTGCTGCTTTAGATTACGTAATTCCTGATATTGATAGATAATTATGTTTGATTTTGGTATAGTAACAAGATGGTTTGACCAACTGCTTCGTCAGACTTGCGGTCTGGGGAACTTCTGGTCAATTTTCATCGAGTGTGTGGTCGTTCTTTTACTGATTATCATCCTGTATGCTTTATTGGCTATCGTGTTGATATTCATGGAACGTAAGGTTTGTGCCTATTTCCAGTGTCGTCTCGGCCCGATGCGTGTGGGCCCCTGGGGAGTCTTTCAGGTTTTTGCCGATGTGGTGAAAATGCTGATCAAGGAGATCTTCCCTGTTGATAAAAGTGATAAGTTATTGTATTATCTGGCACCTTTTCTGGTCATCACGGCCTCTATAGGTACATTCTCTTTCCTGCCTTGGAACAAAGGGGCTCAGGTCCTGGACTTTAATGTCGGAGTGTTCATGATTACTGCCTTGAGCAGCATCGGCATTATTGGTGTCTTCATGGCCGGCTGGGGAAGTAATAATAAATATTCTGTTGTCTCTGCCATGCGTGGCGCTGTTCAGATGATTTCCTACGAAATGTCGTTGGGACTCTGTCTGGTCGCTGCTGTAACCTTGACGGGTACCATGCAGGTTTCCGGTATCGTGGATTATCAGGCTCATGGATGGCTGATCTTCCGGGCTCCTCTGCCCGCAATCGTTGCCTTTCTCATCTTCCTGATTGCAGGAAATGCGGAAGCTAACCGTGGCCCGTTCGACCTGGTTGAGGCGGAGAGTGAGCTGACGGCCGGTTATCATACGGAATATTCGGGTATGGGATTCGGTTTCTACTATTTGTCAGAATACCTGAACCTGTTCGTGATCTCCGGAATAGCTGCTACGGTCTTCCTTGGTGGCTGGATGCCACTCCATATCGGCGTGGCTGGCTTTGATCATCTGATGGACTATATCCCGGGATTTATATGGATGCTGGGCAAGACTTTTGTCCTGGTCTTTTTCCTGATGTGGATCAGGTGGACTTTCCCTCGTCTGAGGATTGATAATATCCTGAAACTTGAATGGAAATACCTGATGCCTCTGTCTCTGCTCAATCTCGTGGTCATGACAGTTTGTGTGGTATTTAAACTCGGCTGGCATATTTAATCAACAATTGATAATCAACAAATCAATGAATAATCATTCATATTTCGGTGGTATTGGAAATGCGATCAAGACATTGCTCATTGGGATGAAGACGACCATGCGGGAATACTTCACTCCCAAAAGTACGGAGCAGTATCCTGAGAATCGTAAGACCACCCTTCATATCTCTCCGCGCTTCCGGGGCCGGCTGGTCTTCTTGCGCAATGAGGATGAAAGTTATAAGTGCGTGGCTTGTACCATGTGTGAGAAAGCTTGCCCGAACGGAACAATCAAGATTACCCATGAGATGGTTACGGATCCGGAAACAGGCAAGAAGAAGCGTCATCTCATCGACTATCAGTATGATCTGGGCGATTGCATGTTCTGTGAACTTTGTGTCAATGCCTGCAATTTTGGTGCAATCAAGTTTGTCAACGATTTTGAAAACAGTGTTTTTGACCGCAGCAAACTGGTATTGCATCTTGACAAGGAAGTTTATAAGGGCGGCAGTTTGCCAAATATCATTGACGGTGGTGCTCCTTATCAGATCGGTAAGTTTAATACGAAGACTAAATAGTAGTAAAAGATATGGCTAATATCGTTATATTTTGCATTCTGGCTGTGGTCATCCTGGGCTCAGCCATTCTATGCGTCACGACCAAGCGGATCATGCGGGCCGCAACTTTCCTGCTATTCGTCCTGTTTGGCGTGGCAGGTATTTATTTCCTGCTGGACTATACTTTCCTGGGGGTTGCCCAGATCGCAATCTATGCAGGAGGGATCATGATGATGTATATCTTCGCCATTCAGTTGGTCAGTAAGAATACGCTTCAGGGAATGGTGGAACGCTTCAAGGGCAGTCGTGTGGTCTTTGCTTCCGTCCTTTGCCTGATCGGACTGGCAACTGTTGCAGTTGTCCTCCTGAAGAACCATTTCATTGACCAGGCTGCCAGCATGGCTGACGTTGAGGTTCCGGTCAAGAAGGTCGGCACGGCTCTTGTGGGCTCCGGTAAATATCAATATGTCCTGCCGTTTGAGTTCATCTCGGTATTTTTGCTGGCTTGTATTGTCGGCGGCATTATGATTGCAAGGAAGGAGGATAAGAAATGATACCTGTACAATGTTTTTTCGTGCTGAGTGCACTTTTGTTCTTTATTGGCGTTTTTGGATTCGTGACCCGTCGCAATCTGATTGCCATGCTGATCTCTATTGAACTCGTCTTGAACTCTGTGGATATTAATTTTGCAGTTTTCAACCGCATTCTTTATCCGGGACAGATGGAAGGTTTCTTTTTCACGCTGTTTTCCATCGGTGTGAGTGCTGCCGAGACAGCTGTAGCCCTGGCTATTATCATCAACGTTTACCGTGTTTATCATAGTGATCAGGTGAACAGCATTGAAAACATGAAATTCTAAAAGATAATGGAATACAGTTATGCATATTTGATACTCCTTCTGCCTTTCCTGAGTTTCCTGCTCTTGGGACTCTTCGGCATGAAGATGAAGAAACCTGTTGCCGGCCTGATCGGTACGTTTGTCGTTGGCACGCTCTTTGCGCTGTCTCTCTATACGGCATACGAATATTTCTTTGTGATCGGGAGAGATGCTGCCACAGGTTTATACCCTACGGTCACTCCGTTCAATTTCACCTGGCTGGATTTCGGCAAGGCGCCGCTCTTCGGTACGCAGTTACTCTTTAAGATTGGTTTCCGCCTGACTCCAATCAGTGTGATGATGCTGGTGGTCATTACCACGGTCAGTTTCATGGTTCACATTTATTCTTTTGGATATATGTCCAACCTGGATGAGCATTATCACCGGGTAGGCTATCAGAAAGGGTTCCAGCGTTTTTACGCTTTCCTTTCTCTCTTTACGATGTCTATGCTCGGACTGGTGGTGGCAACAAACCTTTTCCAGATGTATCTGTTCTGGGAGTTGGTGGGTATCTGTTCTTACCTGCTCATCGGTTTCTACTATCCTAAACATGCGGCAGTGCATGCCTCAAAGAAGGCTTTCATCGTAACGCGTTTTGCCGACTTGTTCTTCTTGATAGGTATCCTCTTCTATAGTTTCTATGTCGGGACATTCAATTATGATTTAGGCGTCATGCCTGATCTGACCAGGCGTCTTGCCGGCGCATCATGGGTCATCCCGGCTGCCTTGTTCCTGATGTTCATCGGTGGTGCCGGTAAGAGTGCGATGTTCCCATTGCATATCTGGCTGCCGGATGCCATGGAAGGTCCTACGCCGGTCAGTGCTTTGATTCATGCGGCTACGATGGTTGTGGCTGGTGTCTATCAGGTCGCTTCTCTCTTCCCTATCTATATCAAGTTCGGGGCAATCACCCAACTTCACTGGATTGCGTGGATTGCGGCCTTCACGGCTTTTTATGCAGCTGTAGTGGCTTGCTGTCAGAGTGATATTAAACGTGGACTGGCGTTCTCGACGATCTCTCAGATCGGCTATATGCTGGTTGCGCTGGGCGTCTGCTTCTCTTTGGACAATGGCACTGGCGGCCTGGGTTATATGGCCAGTATGTTCCACCTGTTTACACATGCTATGTTCAAGGCTCTTTTGTTCCTTTGCTCCGGATCGATCATTGTCATTATCGGATCCAATTTCAAGGAATATATGGGGGGCTTGCATAAATATATGCCGATTACGAACATCTGCTTCCTTATCGGCTGTCTGGCTATCAGCGGCATTCCGCCGTTCTCTGGTTTCTTCTCCAAGGATGAGATCATTGATGCCTGTGGTCAGATTCCGGGGTGGCAAGGGGTGTTCTTCAAATGGTGGATGGTCATGGTTGCGGGACTGACCGCTTTCTATATGTTCCGTCTCTATTATGTTATTTTCTGGGGACAGTCCTATTATGAGCTGGATCCTGAGCATCGTCGTAAACCGGCTGAGGCTCCTATGATCATGGAGATTCCTCTGATCATTCTCTCAGCAATCTCTTGTGTTGCAGGGTTCATTCCTTTTGGTCATTTCATCTCAGCCAATGGACTGAGTTTTGATATTCCTTTGCAGCATGGTGATTTCCTGCCTGCTCTTCCTAGTTTGTGTGCCGGTTTGATCGGCATCGCAGCAGCAACGATCATGTATGCGCCGAAGAAGAATCCGATTCCGGTGATGCTGGAAAAGAAGTTCCCGCGGTTCCATCGGGCTGCTCTCAACCGCTTCTATATTGATAACGCATGGCAGTTCTTCTGCCATAAGATCGTGTTTGGTCTTTTCAGTATTCCTATTGCCTGGTTTGACCGCCACATCGTGGACGGCACATTCAACTTTGCCGGTTGGAGTACTCAGGCTGCGGGAGAGTCTATCCGCCCGTGGCAGAGCGGTGATGTCCGCTCTTATGCAAGCTGGTTCCTGACAGGTACGGTAGCATTAACGATTATATTGCTTTGCATTTTCTATTAAGACATTAAATTAAAATGAGTATACTAACATTATTCGTTGTCATTCCGGTTTTGATGCTGCTTGGCCTCTGGCTGGCAAAGAACGATAAACAGGTACGCGGTGTGATGGTCGTAGGTGCCAGTTGTCTTTTGCTCCTGGCTATCTATTTGACGATTACATTTGTTCAGATGCGTAATGCGGGCAATACCGATGCAATGCTCTTTACTTACAGTGTACCTTGGTTTGCACCGTTGCATATTGACTATAGTGTCGGTGTGGATGGTATCTCCGTGGTGATGCTTTTACTTTCAGCTGTTATTGTCTTCACGGGTACTTTCGCTTCATGGCGCCTCGAACCGTTGAAAAAGGAGTATTTCCTGTGGTTCGTATTGCTGAGTATCGGTGTGTTCGGTTTCTTTATCACAACAGACATGTTCACCATGTTCATGTTTTATGAGGTGGCTTTGATTCCTATGTACCTCCTGATCGGAGTATGGGGGACGGGACCGAAAGAGTATTCCGCCATGAAGTTGACATTGATGCTCATGGGCGGGTCTGCTCTGCTGATTATCGGTATTCTGGGTATTTACTATTTTAGTGGCGCCAAGACCATGAACGTAGCAGCAATAGCCGCTATGAACAATATTCCGGTGCATATCCAGAAGATCTTCTTCCCGTTCGTCTTCATCGGGTTCGGCGTGCTGGGTGCTCTGTTCCCCTTCCACACCTGGAGCCCTGACGGTCATGCTTCAGCACCTACGGCTGTGTCTATGTTGCACGCTGGCGTGTTGATGAAACTGGGGGGCTATGGCTGCTTCCGCATTGCTATGTACCTGCTGCCTGCAGCCGCTCACCAACTGGCGTGGATCTTCCTGATTCTCGCTACTTGTTCGGTAGTTTACGGAGCTCTTTCTGCTTGCGTGCAGACGGACCTGAAATATATCAATGCTTATTCTTCCGTATCTCACTGCGGCATGGTGCTGTTCGCACTCTTGATGATGACCCAGACAGCTATCACGGGTGCCGTCCTTCAGATGCTCTCTCATGGTCTGACGACAGCCCTTTTCTTTGCGGTCATCGGTATGATCTATCACCGTTGCGGAACTCGTGATGTACGCAAACTCGGTGGGTTGATGAAAATCATGCCTTTCCTGTCTGTGGCTTATGTCATTGCCGGTCTGGCCAATCTAGGGCTTCCTGGATTCTCTGGCTTCGTAGCTGAGATGACCATCTTTATCGGATCTTTTGAGAACGCTGATGTCTTCCATCGAGTATGTACGATCATTGCGACAACCTCTATTGTGATTACTGCCGTGTACATCCTGCGGGCTGTCGGAAAGATCTTGTTCCAGAAAGTTCCGAACAAGAAATTTTACCAGTTGCATGATGCTACCTGGGATGAGCGGATCGCCGTGGGGAGCTTGATCTTCTGCGTTGCCGGTCTGGGCTTGTCTCCTCTGTGGGCACAGCATATTATTGTAGGTGCAGTAGCTCCGATCCTGCAACATATCCAGACAGCTGCTTTGACGGCTGCTCTATAAGGGACGGAAAATGAATGTTTAAATTTGAAATAGAATAGAAATGGATATCGATTATAGTCAATTTCTGAACTTGATACCGGAGATTTGTTTAGTGGCTATGCTGGTCATTGTCTTCATTGCAGACTTTGCTTCAGCGCGCAGGCCTGTCATGGTAGCTGCTGACTCAAATGGTGCTGATGCCATAAAAGCATCAGGGGTTCGTCCTCGCCCTTGGTTCAATACCCTGGCGGTTGTCCTGATGACTGCTTATCTGCTGATTAATATGAGCCCGGAATCGGCTCGTACGGCTTTCGGAGGGATGTATTACACGAATGCATCGGTCGGCATTATCAAGACCATCTTAGGGTTCGGCGCCTTGATCGTGCTGATCCAGAGTCGTGAGTGGATGCAACGTCCTGATACGACATTCAAGGAGGGCGAGTTTTATATGCTTGTCATCTCCACCTTGCTCGGTATGAACATGATGGTAAGTGCCAATCATTTCCTCTTGTTCTTCTTGGGACTGGAGATGGCCAGTGTGCCTATGGCTTGCCTGGTGGCATTGGACAAATATCGGCATAACTCAGCTGAGGCGGGTGCGAAATTTATCCTTACTGCTACTTTCTCAAGCGGGGTCATGCTCTATGGCATCTCTTTCATCTATGGTGCTGTGGGCACGCTCTATTTTGATGATGTGGCTGCGAAGATCACTCTCTCTCCGCTGACCATCATGGGCATGGTGTTCTTCTTCAGTGGACTGGCCTTTAAGATTTCCCTCGTTCCGTTCCACTTCTGGACGGCTGATACTTATCAGGGCGCTCCGACAACGGTTACGGGGTATCTGAGTGTCTGCTCCAAGGGGGCTGCAGCTTTTGCCTTGTGTGCCATCCTGATGAAGGTCTTTGCGCCTCTGACGACGTACTGGCAGTATATGCTGGATATTATCGTGGTACTGTCCATCACCGTTGCAAACTTGTTTGCTATCCGGCAGAAAGACATGAAACGATTCATGGCCTTCAGCTCAATTTCGCAGGCTGGTTATATCGTGCTGGCTATTTTAGGGGATAATGCGATGAGTTTTTCTTCCTTGAGTTTCTATATCCTTGTTTATGTTGTGGCTAATATGGGTGTCTTCTCTGTGATCAGCAGCATCGAGGAACATAATGGGGGAAAGGTGAACCGTGAAGACTATAATGGCCTCTACAAGACCAATCCGAAACTGTGCGTGTTGATGACCTTTGCCCTTTTCTCCCTTGGAGGTATTCCTCCATTTGCCGGGATGTTCAGTAAATTCTTCGTGTTCATGGCTGCCGTAAAGGGGATGAGTGTGGATACGATCACGGGTGCAATTACTTATGCAGTGGTTTTCGTCGCCTTGATCAATACGGTCATATCCTTGTATTATTATCTGTTGGTAGTGAAGGCAATGTTCATCAAGCATAATGATCATCCGTTGCCTTTCTTCAAGTCTGCCCCGAGTACCAAACTGGCATTGGCGCTATGCACTGTCGGTGTTCTGGCATTTGGTGTATGCAGTTTTGTCTTCGACTGGATCAATGCGGCATCGTCATCACTGGTTTTGTGATGGCCTGCCCTTCCATCCTATGGCTTTTGCCTGAGGAATAAGATATAAAAGAAAGGAAAAGCCCCGACAGATGTGTTTCGTCTGTCGGGGCTTTTCAGATAGATCAGGACTTTCATCCTTTTTCCAGAATCTGTTTCAAGTACTTGGGAGTATAGCCTTTATGGCTTTGGGCTACTTGTTCCGGAGTGCCGGTGCTCAGAATGGTCCCACCGTTGCGACCGCCTTCCGGTCCGATGTCAATGATGTAGTCGGCAAGTTTGATCACATCTAGGTTGTGCTCGATAATGATGACGGTATTTCCCCTGTCTACAAGTTTTTCCAGGACTTCCATCAGTATTCTGATGTCTTCGAAATGTAGTCCTGTAGTCGGTTCATCCAGGATATACAGAGTTTTTCCCGTATCTTTTTTGGCTAATTCAGTAGCCAGTTTGACGCGCTGGCTCTCTCCTCCTGAAAGGGTAGTGGAACTCTGACCGAGTTTGATATAGCCTAATCCTACTTCCTGAAGGGTCTTGATTTTCTGAAGGATCTGTGGGACGTTCTCGAAGAACTCAACAGCCTGGTTGATCGTCATGTCCAGCACGTCGGCAATACTTTTACCTTTGTACCTCACTTCCAGAGTCTCGCGGTTGTAACGTTTCCCATGGCAGACCTCACAGGGGACCATAACATCGGGCAGGAAGTTCATCTCAATGGTCTTGTATCCGTTTCCCTTGCAGGCTTCGCACCGCCCTCCCTTGACATTGAAAGAGAACCGGCCGGGTTTATAACCCCGTATCTTGGCCTCAGGCAAACCGACGAAGAGTGTCCTGATGTCACTGAAGACGCTTGTATAGGTGGCCGGATTGGAACGAGGGGTCCTTCCGATGGGACTCTGGTCCACATTAACTACCTTGTCTATGTTTTCTATTCCTTTGATCTTGTCGTAGGCCATGGGCTTTTTGAGTGAGCGATAGAAATAGTGGGAGAGGATGGGCTGCAGGGTCTCGTTGATCAGCGTGGACTTGCCGGACCCACTTACTCCTGTGACCACGATCAGGTCGCCCAGGGGGAAGGTGACATTGATGTCCTTCAGATTATTTCCTTTGCACCCGTAGAGGGTGATGGACTTGCCGTTCCCCTTTCGACGCTGTTTGGGAATGACAATCTTCTTTATTCCCGCAAGGTACTGTGCCGTGAGGGTCAGTTGACGGCCTGTCTCTCCTGATCCTGGGGGGAAGGGGGTACCTTTCATCATCTCCGCAGGAGTACCTTGAAAGACGACCTCGCCACCTTTTCTTCCCGCCTTGGGTCCGATGTCGATAATCCAGTCGGCTGAGCGCATCATGTCTTCATCATGTTCCACGACAATGACGGTGTTTCCTAAATCGCGCAGTTCCTTGAGCGAATTGATCAGCCGTTGGTTATCCCGCTGGTGCAGGCCGATACTTGGCTCATCAAGGATATAGAGTACATTGACCAGTTGACTGCCAATCTGTGTGGCCAGTCGGATACGCTGGCTCTCGCCACCGGACAGGGATGCTGACTGACGGTTGAGGGAGAGATAGTCTAGACCAACTTCCAGAAGGAAATTAACTCTGGAGCGGAGCTCCTTGACAATTTCGTCTGCGATTTTCCTTTGCTGGGGCTCCAGATGGTCCTCGACATGGTCAAGCCATTCTTTTAAGTCAGAAATATCCAGGTTGGCTACTTCTGAGATGTTCTTGCCCCAGATCTTATAGGATAGTGATTCTTTCTTCAGGCGCATGCCGTGGCATTCGGGACAGGTGATCTCGGCAAGAAACTGGTCTGCCCATTTTTTCCCGCTTGCCGAATCATCGTTTTCCATTACGGTTTGCAGGTATTTCACTACGCCGTCGAAGGGGACGAAATAATCGCTTGAGGTATGGACTTTTTCTTTCGGGATGCGGACATCCTCAACGCTTCCGTAAAGGATCTCATTCATGGCTTCATCGGAGATCTGTTTCACCGGTGTTCTCAGGGTATAGTTATATTTTCCGAGCATGACTTCTATCTGCCAGAAGATCATCTGGTTCTTGTATTTCCCTAAGGGTACGATTGCTCCGTCATGGATGCTCTTCCCGGGGTCTGGAATCACTTTCTTCAGGTCGATCTCATTGATCTTCCCCAGACCTTTACAGTGTGGGCATGCTCCTTCCGGGGAATTGAATGAAAACAGGTTCGGGGCAGGATCTCCGTATGCCAGGCCTGTTGTCGGATCCATGAGACGCTTGGAGTAATTCTTCACGCTGCCGGTATCCTTGTCAAGGATCATCAGGATGCCGTTCCCTTGCTTCATGGCAGTCTGTATGCTGCGGCGGAGACGGTCTTCATCTTTATCCTCGACGGCCATCTTGTCAATGACTACTTCAATATTGTGGTTCTTATAACGGTCGACTTTCATCCCGCGGACAATCTCTTTCATCTCTCCATCCACACGGACATAAAGGAACCCCTTTCGTCTTAAGGTTTCGAAGAGTTCGCGATAATGACCTTTGCGCTGTCTGATCAGCGGGGCAAGAATATAAATCCGTTTGCCGGCATAGTCCTTGAGGATCATCTCAATGACCTGCTCTTCGGTGTACTTCATCATTCTTTCACCGCTCCGATAACTATATGCCGTTCCTGCACGGGCGAAAAGAAGTCGTAGATAGTCATAGATCTCTGTGGTCGTTCCTACAGTGGACCGGGGATTCTTATTGGTGGTTTTCTGCTCGATGCTGATGACCGGACTCAGACCTGTGATCTTGTCTACATCCGGACGTTCCATATCCCCTAAGAAGTTGCGCGCGTATGCAGAAAAAGTCTCGATATAGCGTCTCTGTCCTTCTGCAAAAATGGTGTCGAAAGCCAGAGAGGATTTGCCTGACCCGGAGAGACCTGTAATAACCGTTAGAGAATTGCGGGGAATCATGACATCCACATCCTTCAGGTTGTGTACACGTGCTCCCCAAACATTGATCTTTTCATCTTCTCGTTGCATGATAGCTAATCTCTATTGTATCTTCTGCTTCTTACAGCAGTATAGTTTTAGGTGGTTGTAAGCCGTTATTGGAGTCAGACCGTTCTGGATGTACCTTCAGATCGCCCTGTTATCTTGCCCCATATTCTTAAGGGACCCCTATGTCGGTTGGAATTCCCGCTTTTTCAGGACAATATCCCGAAGGTCAGAGTAGACATGGGTCGAAGTGCTCTCTTTATAAGGCCATATCTTTGCAAATTTACAGGAATTCCCTTTAAAAACAAAATAAAATACTCGTTTTTATGGTTTCATGGCAGGAACAAGGCCTTCTCTCTTTTTCTAATAAAAGGGATGTTTCGGTGAAAAGTCAGAAGAAAAACAAGAATAAAGGAGACAAGGGCTTGGATATCCTTCTGATCACTCCTGGCATGTGTTTATACGGAATTATCCTACACCTACTATGGAATTCAGTATAATAACGGTGAATACGATGGCTGTGATCACCACATAGAGCCAGTCCTTCTGACGGGCAAAATCTATTAATGACAAAGCTACGCGGAGTATAGGGGTGAGCATGAGTACAAGCACTCCCAGTTGAATCCAGTCTTTGGCTGCGAGGGTCGTCAGACCATTGAGAATACCGCCGATAGAGGTAAAGGAGGCGGGCTCCCTGCGGAACACGGAATAGTCGGGAATCGTTTCTCCGCCGTGCCGGACCAGATAGTAAATTCCACTGATCAATGCGATCGTGCAAGCGGTGACTACCCCGATACGCAGGGTATTGCCAATCAGTTCCCTCATGTCTGTTTGAGACCTATTATCTTTCTCTTTCATCTTATCAGAATTTACCTGCAAAACCATTATAGATCATGTTAATGGCTACTAACAGAATGGCTATGGTAAAGATCTTTCTCAGCAGACTCACGTTGAGTTTCTTTAACAACTGGGCACCGGTCAGGGCTCCACACAGGACTCCGACCATGATGGGAAAGGCTATCCCTGGTTCTATATAACCGCGCTGGAGATAAACGACCGCAGAGGTGACTGCGGTGACTCCAATCATAAAATTACTCGTCGTCGTACTTACCTTGAAGGGTACTTTCATGAAATTGTCCATGGCCAGAACTTTCAGGACACCGCTTCCTATTCCCAATAGTCCGGAAAGGATCCCGGCTACGATCATGGTCAGGAATCCTCCGATAACATGAGTGAGTTCATAGCTCTTCGGCCCTTCTTTGGTGGGGTACGTCCCGAAAAGTTTCAATTTCTTCGCCAGGTCGCTCCCCTTGACGTTCTCATGGTCTGCTGACTGCCTTTGCTGCATTACTGCCGTAAGGATCAGTACCAGCCCGAAGACGACGGCAATTGCATTCGTGGGCATCCATAAGGCAATGACGGCTCCTGCCACGGCACCTATACTCGTGGCGATTTCGAGGAACATGCCCAGGCGAATATTCGTCATGCCTTCCTTGACGTATGCGCTGGCTGATCCCGAGGAAGTGGCAATGGATGCTACAAGTGCTGCTCCTATGGCGTAGCGGAAATCAATATGAAAAACAAGTGTAAGGAGTGGGATTACGATGACCCCTCCGCCTAATCCTGTCAAAGATCCTAACAGTCCGGCGGCGTATGCTCCGGCGAGTAAAATTAAAGTAAAAACCAGAATAGTCATATCCGTGTATATTTTTTACGGTTTCCCAGAGCGTCACTTCGTCCTTGACGTTTAAGTTGAACTTCTCTTTACCTTTGGCAGCAAAATTACGAAAAATATTCTGATTAAAGTATAAAAGTGATTATTATTGCCGGAACCGGATGTAAAAAATGCTTTTTTGATGCAAGGTTCTACTTTTTGTCACATTTAGTAGGTAGATTAATGAAAAGGAAAGAAAATGAATAGGACAGTAAAATTTTGGGTAATGGGATTGGTTCTGCTCACAACAGCCTTTTCCTTGCAGTCGTGTTTGAACGACGATGATGACGATTGGTATTATGACAATGGTGCGAATGCACTTGTTACGTTGAAAACATCATCGAAAGGGCATTTGCTCCTTCAACTGGATGATTCTACTTTGCTTTACCCGGTGAATATAAGTGCTTCTCCTTATGGTAATAAAGAGATAAGGGCACTGGTAAGAATCAGGGATCCGAAAGATAGTGAACTTGGAAATGGTGTTCTCTCGGATAGTTTGAGAAATGTCTATGTCTCCTGGATGGACAGTGTGCGTACCAAACCTATGGCTCGTAGCTATGGGGTGAAGAATGATTCTATCTATGGCAATGATCCTCTGGAAGTCTTGAACAGTTGGATGACGGTTGTCGAAGATGGGTATCTTACCGTGAACTTCCGGACGTATTTTGGGGATGGCGCAGTTCATACCTTGAATTTGGTCAAAGGTGATTCTCTGAATGTTCTGGAACTCCATCAGGATGCGAAGGGTGATCTCGGAGGACGGCCCGGAGATGGCATTATTGCTTTCCGACTGGATTCCCTGCCGGACACGAAGGGGAAAATCGGGACCTTTACCTTAAAATGGAAATCATTTGATGGAGAAAAAAGCCATCAATTTAAATATCGTACACGAAAATGAGCTGATCGGCCGTTTATTCTATAATAAACGGAAGTTGAGGGATGCGTAGTGAGGAGACTGACAAAGAACAGCGGATTATCCGACTTTTTCACCAGGGCGATGCTTCGGCGATGGATTTGCTGTACACTGATTATGCCGGTTACCTCACGGGGGTAGGTTTTCGTTATATCTCTGATGATGATGACCTGAAGGATGTCTTGCAGGAGAGTTTCATCAAGATCTTTACCTGCATCAATTCTTTCACTTACCGGGGGAAAGGTTCATTGAAGGCGTGGATGACTCGCATCGTGATCAACGAGTCTCTTCAGTTCCTCCGGCGTCAACAGGCTTCTCAGATCGTCAGGATGGATGATCTTGATTTGCCGGATATGGCAGAGGAGGAACCTGACCTGACGGGGTTGAGTGCTGATAGTCTTTCTGAGATGATCAGACGTCTTCCGCCAGGTTGCAGAGAAGTATTTAATCTTTATGCTATTGAAGGAAAAAGCCATATCGAAATTTCACAGTTGCTGAACATCAAACCTGATACTTCGGCTTCTCAGTTTCACCGGGCAAGGGCCATTCTGACTCGGATGATCAAAAAGTATCAATTAAAAAAAGCACGGGAATGAAAGATCAATGGATCAGGGATATGCGCCGTCTTTTAGACGGCTATGAAAAGGATCCTCCTGATGGCTTGCTGGATGAGGTCAAGCAGGCTATCGGGGAACGGAACCTCCGGCCCGTGCCTGAACGAAAAGCAAGGAAGATTCCTCTGTGGCTTGTCCGTTCTGTTGCGGCTGTGGCCGTTGCTGTGGGGATAGGGATATTGGTGTTTCATCTCCCTGTCACACGGGAGAGGCCTGAAGTGCAGACGGCTCAGGAATCTTCCCGTCCGCCGTATAGGAATGGGCATACTGCCATACAGCAGACTGAATCGGATCATCATCCGGGAACCGTTGCCGGTGTGCTGGCTTCTGTAGAGAGGGCCTTGAGTCCCAGGTCCTCACAAGGGAGGAAAGTACATGTCCTGCGGTCAGCACCATCTTCCGCCCTTCTGGCAAAGGTGAATGTCCCGGCTCACATCTCTTCTGATCATTTGGAGTCGTCTGTAAGTATACCGTCTTCGGGAGTTTCCGGATTTCCGGAAAATCCTTTGAATCCTTCTCTGCCGCAATCTGCCGGATCTGCCGGCGAGTCTTCTGGGAGGGTACGGATAAGCAGGAAAGAGGATGGGAAGAATCATCAGGAGTATATGGCTTCTGCGTCTCTGCCTGCTGCGAGGCATCATCGGAGAAAATCGGTGAGTATCGGCCCTTTCTGCTCTGGTGCAATGGGAGGAGATGACGGTTCGGCAGGTCCGGAAATGGTCTTTGCTGATGCTGCTCCGTATGGCCCTTCTGAATCACGGGCATATCCTGTTATGAGTGGGCTGGTCTACGGGGTAGATCAGTTACATACGAGTACTCACTATGACCAACCTGTGAAACTTGGTCTGTCACTGGGGTATCCTGTGACGGATGGGCTTGGCCTGCATGTCGAGATCGTTTACAGTCTGTTGTCTTCAGACGAGACCCGGAGCAACTCTACAGAAGAGTATAAAACTCATCAGAAACTCCATTATGTCGGTTTACAGTTGTCGGCCAGTCAAAGTATCTGGAGAAAAGACCATTTCCATTTTTATGTCACTGCCGGTGGTGGTGGCGCCAGGATGGTCAGTGGCGAGGCGAAGACGAAATATTATGTTAATGATGGCTTGATTTCTACTACAAAAAATGATGTAAAGATGCATCAGCTGCAGTGGTCTGTAAATGGGACGGCTGGAGTGGAGTATAATTTTATGCCCCATGTGAGTCTGTATGTTGAGCCTGGCATCAGTTATTATTTTAAGAATGGAAGTCAGTTACATACTTATTATCGGGATAAACCCTTACGGCCCAGTTTGAGCATCGGCCTGAGATTCAATATCAGGGATGTAGGGAAATAAATGCCGGATTCCCGTAATATTCGTTACGGTGTACGCATTATCTGACTTCTTGAAAACTAGTTGCCGATTTTTTTATTTAGAAGTGGTGATTTGTGTCCTTTTTCCTTTCAGATTTTGAGTTTTGAATAAAATATGGTAGTTTTGTAGTACCAAAAATATATCCTGATAACAGGATATAGATGATGAAAATTGGAATGATTATCCTCAATTGGGTGATTAATAATTTTGAGTATTCCCCGATATTCATTACCTTTGCATCAATTATCAAAACCTCGTCAAAATGAAACTGATAGAATTTTCAAAACGCTTCCCCGATGAAGCTTCTTGTGAAGAGTATCTCAAGAATTATCGGGAAAAAGTTGGTGTTGTCTGTAAGCGCTGCGGCGGTCATCAACAGATCTGGGATAAGTATAATAAATGCTGGATTTGCAAGAAGTGCGGTCACAAGACGACGCTAACGGCTGATACCGTAATGCATAACAGTAAATTACCATTAATGTATTGGTTCACTGCCATACACCTGCTGACCTCCACGCGGAAAACGTTCTCGGCCCTTGAAATGCAGCGCCAGCTGGGTCATAAGCGTTATCAGCCAATTTGGGAGATGATGCATAAACTACGGTCGGTAATGGGACAGCGCGATACCACATATCAACTGTCCGAGAGTATTGAGCTTGACGAAGCCTTCTTTTCCACGGAAAATTCAGAATTCAGACGAGGCAAAGAAACAGGAAAAGCGGAAGGCAGGCGCAGGAAGTCAGCGCAAGTCAAAAGTTCTGGTAATGATAGAAAGCAAAGCAGTTCCTGAGAATAAACAGAAGAAAGGAAAGAAAGATCGCAAGTCAGGTCATATAAAAATGAAGGTTGTTCCTGATGTGAAAGCTTCTACCGTTACCGAAGTCTCAAAGGTCGCAGTTGCAGCAGATTCCAGAATAATCACGGATGACTCCAAATCTCATACGAAACTCAAAGGGTGTTTTAAAGAGGTATATCCCATAAAGGCCCTTCCGGAGCAAGCATCGAAAATGCTGCCATGGGTTCACACTGCCATATCGAATGCAAAGTCACTTTTGCTTGATATGTACCATGGCATCAAAGACGAGTTCCTTCAGAGTTATCTGGATGAATTCTGCTGGAAGTTCAACCGAAGATCATTTGGCGACAGACTTTTTGACAGGCTAGTTGTTGCAGCTGTGTCCTATAGACCGGTGTTTCAGCACAGAACCTATGATTGAAGAAAATCACTCAGTTGAGGATAATTATAAAAATTGGTATGAAAAAAGATTTACTTATTTTATTAAGTGTTTTTGTCCTACAGGTGTATGGGCAGAACCCTTCTCAAAGGACTATAGAGCTAAATCCGTTTACAGGTGCGACTTATGGTCTGTCATCAGAAGCAGGAAGTCGGAAAATAGGTCCTTCATTTGGATTTGAAGGAAGATGGAATCTTAGAACTTGTCCAATAGATATTGGATTACAAGCCTATTTAGGTCAGGCGATTACATCTTATAAAAAGTTGGATGTCAAGTGTAGGACTATTTCCTTGACTGCATTTGGGGACTATAATTGGAAACGAGGTTCTAACTTTTCTCCTTTTATAGGAATGGGATTAGGCTTTAATCAGTATGATATAATAGACCCTGGATGGTATGACTATAAGTATAATGATACTGGTGTACAAGGATGTGGCGTGGTCCCGAGAGTAGGTATAGAATTGTATCGGCATATAAGGATTACTTTGGAAGGGCACTTAGGTAAGAAGATTTATAATACGGTTGGACTGACTGTCGGTTATGCCTTTGGGATTGGAAAGAAGATTTAATAATGATCTTATGTTTTGTAAGTGAAGATCCTATAGATAAAAGACTCTATCTTTTTGGGTAAGTTCAAACGAGACAGGAGGCAAGCACGAATGATAGGTGCTTCCTCCTGCGTAATATTTAATGAAAGAAACTTATGGTCAGAATTGACCTTCGGTTTCATCTTATTCCGATACGGTTTCGCTCTCGTCTGTCTTTTTCTTGCGCCACAGTTGTGTCATGTCTTCAAGTGTTTTTCCCTTGGTCTCCGGAACGAGTCTCCAGACAAAGATGGCGGCAATGATGCAGATGATTCCGTAAAGTCCGTATGTAAACCAGTGCCCGAAGTTATCTCCTTGTGTAAGATGCATGTTGAACATCGGCACGAACGTAGAACTGACTATCCAGTTGAATATCCACTGGAACGCTACGGCTATCGCCACGGCCTTGCCACGGATTGTATTTGGGAAAATCTCTGCAATCAGCACCCAGCAGATTGGCCCCCAGGACATCATGAAGGATGCACTATAGAGCATGATACAGAGCATGGTTACCGTATGTACCGCCGCATTTCCAAATGTAAGGGCTACTCCGAAAGCACCGACAGCCATTCCTATGGAACCTATGATGAGCAAAGGTTTGCGTCCTATTCTTTCTACAGTGAATACAGCTACCAGTGTAAATGAAATATTTACTATACCCATAATCACGGTTTGTACCATAGGGCTTTGCATCCCCATATCCTGAAATATACGGGGCGCATAGTAGAGTACGGCATTGATCCCTACGGCCTGCTGGAACACGCTCAGCATAATACCGATGAAGATACACAGGAATCCGTATGAAAACAGTTTTTCGGTCTTCACCTTAAGGGTTCCCTTTATTTCTGAAAGGATTTCGTCAGCCTTAACACTTCCGTTAATTCTCGACAAGATATGGTGAGCCTTGTTGTCCTGGCCTATCATGACCAGATAACGTGGTGTTTCCGGTACGAAACAAATCAGGATGGTGAATATTCCGGCAGGGATGGCTTCGCTCCCAAACATATAGCGCCAGCCGGTGGAGATGGTCCATGATGCCGCTTCCGGATTCATGATCTGATTCACGCCGTTTATCATATTGATGACGGGGTTGACATTGTTCCCCAGAATAATGAAATTGACAAAATAGACTACCAATTGACCGAAGATAATTGCAAACTGGTTCCAGGAAACCAGCATGCCCCGGATATTCGATGGAGAAATTTCTCCGATATACATCGGGCATATAGCGGATGCCAATCCCACACCTACACCACCGATCACACGATAGAGATTAAACATGATGAGCAGATGATAAGTAGGTACCCCGTATGTGAAGAAAAGAAATTCCGGGTCCATGCTGCCGAGGGCGGAAATGAAGAACAGGATACCTGCAAAGACGAGGGATTTCTTACGTCCCCACCTGGATGCCAGTATTCCTGAAATGCTGCTGCCGATAACACATCCTATAAGTGCACTGGCACATGTAAACCCGTGCCAGCCATTGGTGTAGGTGAAATCTTTTGCACCCATAAAAAAAGCCTGAAGGCCCTTCTCTGCACCTGAGATTACTGCCGTATCATAACCGAACAGCAGACCGCCAAGCACAGCAACCATCACAATGGAAATAAGGTAGGCTCTGCTACCTTCTTGATTTTGTTTCATGTTATTAGTAATAAAAAGCAACCTTTCATAAAAAGGTTGGCAAAACGTTAATTGCAAAGGTACAGTTTTTTTTTCAGATGACAGTATACATGATAGATTTTTTAAGCAATAAATTTCAGGTCAAATATCAATGTTTTTTCTAACTTAACCCTTGATAAAATGCCTGAATATTTACTACAGTTTTACAATCTTTTCTAAGCCATCATATTCAATAGTCTTTTGCAAACTGGTTCCGATAAGTTGTATATTGAATTTTCTCTTTTGAAGCATTCCCGGATACTGACCTTTACGATCAGTAATGGTAAGTTGGTGTTTCTTCTCATTCCAATGAAATTCAATAATAGAGAATATTCCTTTTTCATAATCATAACTGTCTCCTTCGTCTTCATAGAGAGTAAAAGTCGCATCTGCTCCCGGGTAAACTCTGATCTCAAGATTATCCCACGGTTTTTGTCCGACATATTGCATGGCAGGACCTATAGGTATGATGCTTCCTGCGCGAACAAACATTGGAGCCTGGTCTATAGAGGTTTGGATATTGACTTTTCGTCCGCCATCATAAAGTTTATTGGTCCAGAAGTAATACCATTTCGCTCCTTTTGGTAGATATTTCTGGCATTCTTTTGTGGCTGTAAAGTCTATCGGTTTATATTCGTCAGATGTATCTGGGGTATTATTCCTTTTATTCCAACCTGTCATGGCATCTTCCTTTATTACTTGTTCATCGGTATATTGAGACTTTACGATAGGAGTGGCTAATATTGACTGGCCGAACATAAATTCGTCACACAGATTCCAGACTTTTTTGTCTGAAGGGAAATCTGATATAAGTGCTCTCATATAACTCTTGTCATTATGAGTGACCTGCCATGCTGTAGAATATATATAAGGTAGCAATTTATAGCGAAGGCAAATACTCTTGTCGATGGCATCATAAATAGGTTCACCTTTTTCCCCGAAATAGTAGATCTCTCTTGGAGAATCTGTGCCATGGCTACGGAAGATCGGACAGAATAGTCCGTATTGCAGCCATCGTACATATAGTTCACGGTATTGTGGATTACGGGATGCAGAACCCGGGCCCTTTGTGTTGTAAGAACCACAGAAAAATCCGCCGATATCTGTATTAAAATTGGGATCACCTGTCAGAGAGAAGTTTAATCCTGCTGGAATCTGTTTGCGAAGCATATCCCATGATGATGTCACATCTCCGCTCCACATGTTAGCCCCATATCTCTGTTGGCCTGCAAAGGCTGAACGTGTCATGATAAATACACGTTTGTCAGATGATGCTTTGCGCTGATGGTTGTACACTCCACTTACAGTGCATAAAGGAAAAGCATTACGTACACGGCGCCAGGAGCCAAGTCCGGTCATGTGCTCATAATCCGTATCCTTAGAATTGAAATAGTCCGGTTCTGAAGAATCCATCCACCAGGCATCAACACCATCATTGAAAAGTGTCTTCAGGTTGTTCCAATAGATATCCCGCCCTTTCTGACTGTAACAGTCATATACTCTGACCCCAGAAGGATAATCCATTCGTGGGGGCCAGAAGGATAACCCACTTTGTGGCCATGTTTGTATATTGAATAATAAACCTTCTTTATCGAGTTGCTTATAGGCCTTTGTTTCCGGGCCGAAACTTGACCATATTGAGATCATAAGGTGTGCATGGTTTTTATGAATCTGGTTTATCATTTGTTTGCCATTGGCAAAGTTTTCTGAAAGGAAGTCCATCGCATTCCAGGTATAGTTGCTTCCCCAGTACTGCCAGTCTTGGATGATACCGTCAATAGGCACTTTTAGTTCTCTGTATTTATTCAGGACATCGAGCAATTCTTTAGAACTCTTATAGCGTTCCCTGCTTTGGCAATATCCGAAAGTCCACATCGGGGGCATCGGCACTTTTCCGGAAAGCTCTCTCATCTGTGCGTTCAAGCCATCGGCGGATCCTCCATACATGAAATAATAGTCAATATAATCACCTACCTCAGCCGTGAAAGACATCCCTTTGTTGGAGTCATCAAATTTCGCGCGTGAGTAATTATCCCAATAGATTCCCCATCCCTTAATCGATTGAATGACATATTGAAAGTCCTGGAGATTGGATTGCTCCATGAAGATACTTGTACCACGACGGTTCAACTTTCCATTCTGGATGGTTCCGAGTCCATAGATTGGTTCATCTTTATCAAGAGTATAGGTCTGATTTATTTTGTAGGAGTTGGCATCCCGTCCGGTTGTTCGCTTCTCGAAGTAACATCCTTTCTCACGCAGCAGGTTCTTTCTTTTGTGTAAGAATTGAATATTCCCCGTCTTCTTATTGAGCATGACTGTCAACTGGCTGCTGCTTATCGTAACATCCGTGCTATTTTCCTTGTAACTGAGAGCGATGTCTTTCTCCGGAATCATCGTAACAACCAGACTCTTCCTGTCAATTGATTGAGTGCTGTTAACCGGTGATTTTACGATTCGGACAATCCTTGGAGAAAAGAATGATATATAGCAGATTTGTTTATTGACTTTAATTTTGAATCTATGAAGATTTTCTGCATTAACATATCCAATTGATATCAGTATGGATAGCAATAGTATGAACCTTTTCATCTTATTTGTTTTATTCTTTGTTTTGAACCTATCGATGGATAGTCCACAACAATATAGGAATATTTTTATAAGTTAATGTCTATTTTCTTTAAATCAACATCACGGGAACTGCTTCCATACATGATTTCATATTTTCCTGATTTTACTCGGACAGTGTTGGTTTCCGGATCGAATAGTTCGAATGACTTTTGGGTTAAGGGTATTCTTACGTTTGTGGTTTCTCCTGCGTTTATACTTACCCGTTTAAAGGCCTTGAGAGATTTTAAAGGTCCTTTTGTGTCTGCCACATTACGGATATATACTTGCACGACTTCTGTTCCTTTTCTAGGCCCGATATTTGATACAGGAATCACAAGTTCTTTAGTGTCTCCGTTCATTAATTTCGCTTTACCTATTTTAAAGTTGGTATAGCTCAGTCCGTAGCCGAAAGCAAACAGAGGGTCATTCATATAGCGGTATGTACGGCCTTGCATTGAATAATTTGTGAAATCCGGAAGTTGCTCTGAATTGCGATAGAATGTGATCGGTAATTTCCCAGATGGATTGACGTCACCAAAGAGCACATCGGCAACGGCATTACCTCCCTGTTCTCCTGAATACCATGCCTGAAGGATTGCGTCGCAACTCTTGGTCTCCGGTGTGAGTGCGATGGCCGAACCGGAGCAATCGACGAATATCACTTTTTTACCTGCTTGTTTTAGTGATTTTAAGAAATTCCTTTGAACGTCAGGTAATTCAATATTTGTACGGTCGCCACCTTTGAATCCCGGAATAGAAACGGGCATTTCTTCCCCTTCAAGTTGAGAGGATATGCCTCCTACGAATACAACCGTGTTGATACCTTTTAACTTGGCAATGATGTTCGAGTAATTGATAGGTCTTTCAATGCCAATATTTAGTTTCATATTAGACCCCCATGTGTTTACATATTTATAATTTACCTCAATCTTGTAATGTTGGCCTTTTTCAACTTTAAATGCCGTACTGGTCGGGGTTGTTCTCCACGTGTGCATCTTAACCATCTCTTTCCCATTGATGAGCAGTTGAAAATCTCCACAACTTTCAAGTTTGATCACAGCTTCTTCTGATTGTTTGGGAGTAAAGGTTGTTTCGTATTTTGCAGAGAAATCTTCCATTTTTACTCCGTTCGCAAAGACATGTTGTCCGGCAGTGGTTACGGCTATTGGATTCGTATAGAATTCTTGTGATGCAATCTTTCCTTGTTGTTCCTTATTATTCCAGAAGGTTCCTCTTATACCTTTATGTCCGTCTATCGAACATTGATTCAGAAGTGATTCCACGATCATCTCGTTGGTGAGATCACATCCGGGATAATAGGTGACATTTCTTTTTCCTGTTTTTGACAGGATTCCATCTAGAATAGTAACAGTGTGGTTAGGAGTTCCATTATAATTACCCCACATCATTGACTGGTTGTCTGCATTCGGACCGATAACGGCTATTTTCTTTTTCTTTTTTAGAGGAAGTATATTATTCTTGTTCTGCAATAAAACCATGGCCTGGCGTGCCATGTCCAGAGATAATTCTTTGTGCTGTTCACAATTCAGTACAGATGCAGGAATCTTTGACCATTTTACAAGTGATGGATCATCCATTTCCCCAAGTTCAAATCTTCCTTCAAGAAGCCGGACTACATGTTCGTCAATATTCTTTTCCGGAATAAGTCCCCGATTTACAGCATCCGGTAGTTTTTTATATGCATAGTTGTATCCACATTCGACATCAGTGCCGGAAAGAGCTCCTTTTGCTGCAGCATGAGTTGCATCGGACGATGTTTTGTGACTTACATAAAAGTCGGAAATGGCACCACAGTCGGAGACTACAAGATATTTATAGCCCCATTCATTACGGAGTATTTGCTGCAATAATCTGTTGTTTCCGCAGCAGGGCTCATCATCAATTCGTTGATAAGCACACATTACTTCACGTACTTTCGCATCTTGTACCAGTGTCTTGAATGCCGGTAAGTAAGTCTCCCATAAGTCACGAGGACTTATATTATTCAAGTTTGCCGTATGACGGCTCCATTCAGGTCCACTGTGTACAGCAAAGTGTTTGGCGCAGGCCAGCAACTTACGGTATTTTGAAGTTTCCGGTCCTTGTAAGCCGCGGACAACAGCTGTGCCCATCACGGATGTAAGGTATGGATCTTCACCGTATGTTTCTTGTCCGCGTCCCCATCTGGGGTCGCGGAAGATATTTACATTCGGAGTCCAGACAGAGAGACCGTGAAATTTCTCATCATCTTCTCCCTTGCTTTTTCTTAAGTTATATTGCGCACGCATCTCATCAGATACGGCAGAGAATATTTGATACAAAAGTTGGTTATTGAAAGAAGCGGCCATTGCTATTGGTTCAGGAAATACCGTTACATTACCCATGTTCGCTGCACCATGTAATGCTTCGCTCCACCAGAAAAACTTTTTTATTCCGAGTCGGGGAATCGCCGGTGACTCGTCACACATGAGTGAAGCCTTTTCCTGGAGAGTAAGACGATGGCATAAATCGACAGCTCTTTCATGAGAGGATAGAGCAGGATTCTGGTAAGGATAAGATTGAGCAGAAATAGGTAAACTAAGTACTGTCAGAATAAAAGTTGCGAAATATTTAATGATGTAACTGCTCTTTCTTTCATTATTAATAACTTGTTTCATGGATTTATGTTTTTTAATGAAAATATCGTAGTGTTAGTTGCTCTCCGATAAGAAAGTTTTCGTTCAAAATGGTTAACTTATATTTTTGTGAAGGTCTTTTATGTTTATCAGGGTACAAATATATCATTTTTTTTGTAAAAAAGGATATTAATATGATACATGAACTTTATCGTGAATAACAAATCTTATTTTTTTGTCTCTTTTTATTCTACAATCTGGTAATTTCTTGATAAATTAGTGTTAACAGTGTCTTTTTTGATAAATCCAAGAACAGGTTTTTTGTCGTTCTGATGGTTGTGGTATTTCTTTTTATTATCAGGTGTTTTTATTGTCATCATTTTTTAGTTGAAATTTCTTGCTATGGTCAGTCTTAGGTAGATTGATTTTTAATGAGGAAACATATTACGGATTATTGTATACACTTTACGGTTATTTCTTTTAATTCATTGTTTATTACTTAGAAAAGAGTAATTTTGCATAAAACAAAAATAAGAATAGTATATGGATAATGCTAGAGTTTATAAAACAATAGAAGAATACAATAAATCAATAGGAGTTGAAACATTACATCCGTTGATTTCGCTTGTTGATTTTTCTAAAATCACATATACAGAGGATATTCCATCTGCCCACAGTTTTGGATTTTACAGTGTTTTCTTGAAAGATGTGAAATGTGGTGATTTGAAATATGGCAGGAATTATTATGATTATCAGGAGGGAACCTTAGTCTTTCTTGCCCCAAACCAGATCTTTACCGTTGAAAACAGACTACCTCATCAACCTCAAGGCTGGGCATTAATGTTCCATCCTGATTTATTGAGGGGAACTTCATTAGGACATTCTATGCAGAATTATACGTTCTTTTTATATAAAGTCCATGAGGCTTTACATCTTTCAGAACAGGAACGTAAGATTGTGCTGGAATGTTTTAACAATATTAGGTTAGAGCTAAATCATGATATTGACAATCATAGTCAAAAGCTGATAGTCTCTAATATTGAATTGTTCTTAAATTATTGTACACGTTTTTATGAACGTCAGTTTATAACTCGCAGACATGTTAATGATGATATATTAAGCAAATTCGAAGATTTAGTTTGTACTTATTTTAAGTCTGATTTACCTCAATCTTCAGGATTACCGACCGTAAGATATTGTGCAGACAAACTTAATTTATCTCCCAATTATTTTGGCGATTTGATTAAGAAAGAAACAGGTAAAAGCCCACGTGAGTATATTCAATTACAATTGATAGAAGTGGCGAAAGAGAAGATGTTTGATAAAAGTAAATCTGTAAGTCAAATCGCTTATGAACTGGGATTTGAATATCCACAATATTTTAGTCGATTATTCAAAAAGTGTGTTGGTGTAACTCCAAATAAATATAGGGAAACTATTTAAATATTCCAGTCACAGGTCATTTATAACAAAGGGGATTATGAAGAGATTTTTGATTGAAGGTAAACCAAGTATGGAGTGTTGATGCAAATTATAGGTGGCTTGATATGAAATATCCGGTTATGGTAGCACCGGAGCATAATGTGTTTGTGGAAGACTCAATGAAAAGATTCAAGATATCAACTGATATTCAATACATCAATGAACTTTATACAGCTGTAAACCCCGACAAGAGAGAAAAGTAACTTTTATGGAATATAAGGGCTAATTATAAGTTGAATCGTAGAGCACATATTTTTGCTAACGGTGAAAATTTGTTGGTACAATGTTATGAAATAAATGCAGGTTATCCTATGCCAAAAGCTACGGTGAATGGAGGCGTTAATGTTAATTTTTTAATTAGGATAATTATGAAAGTAATAGCAATAAACGATAGTCCTATAAAAAGTTAAAATACTGCCAAATTATTGGAGAATGCTCTCGAAGGAACAAAAGATTAGAGCGCCGAAACAGAACTAGTACATTTGTATGATTTTTAAAAAACAAGACTTAAACTCGTAGGTATTAGTGCTATTTTGCGGATAACTGTGTCTCTAAAGTAATTTGTATACGACTATGAGTAAAAAGTTTAAGAGTTAAACTGCTTTTTATAAGTAATTTTGTAGCCTGAAAATAAACATAAATAATATTATAAAGTTATGGAAAAAAAGAACGTGAATATCAGTATGTTTCCCATAGGAGAAAAACTCCCGGAAAAGTTTTCGCAATATTTCATCGGGCAAGCCTATTTAGCCCCATTGACAAAAAGTAGTGAATTAAATTGTCCTATTTCAAATGTTACATTCGAGCCTGGGTGCCGTAACAATTGGCATAGCCATACTGGTGGTCAATTATTAATTGCCACAGGAGGAAAAGGATATTATCAGGAAAAAGGTAAACCCGCAATAGCTTTATTTCCTGGTGATATCGTTGAAATCGAACCTGATGTCATCCATTGGCATGGCGCGGCACCTGATAGTTGGTTTTCACATTTGGCTATTGAAACAAATCCCGGAAACAACAAACCTATGTGGCTGGAAGCCGTAACTGATGAACAATATAAAAAAGCAACTGCTATAGTAAATGATACAGCAGAGCTCAATCTCAGCGAAACAGCCGTCAAAAACCATAATAAGCTATGGCCTGGTTATGAGTCGAAAACTGCCATGACAGATCCGGAACTGATTAAAATTTTTGATAACTGGGCATTCGATGAAATCATAGCCCAGAGCAAAATAGATACTAAAATCCGCGTGATGATGATTATAGGGTCGTGCATTGCTCAAGGAGCTCTGACGGAATATAAAATGTTTGTCAATGCTGCTCTAAATGTGGGCGTAATTCCGGTTGAAGTGAAGGAAATACTTTACCAATCGGCGGCTTATGTAGGTATGGCAAAAGTAGTTGACTTTCTTTCTGCTACAAATGAGATTATGCAGGAGCGAGGTATAACTCTTCCGCTTGAAGCACAATCGACCACGACCCGTGAAAATCGTTTTGAAAAAGGTTTGGCGGTGCAAAAATCTATTTTCGGTGAAACGATTAATAAAATGCTTGAAAATGCGCCGAAAGACCAATTACAGATTCAGGATTATCTTTCTGATAACTGTTTCGGCGATTATTACACCCGAACAGGTCTGAATATAAAAATCCGTGAACTACTGACTTATTGCATCCTAATCAGTATGGGAGGAACCGATATGCAGGTACGTGGACATATTCAGGGAAATCTGAATGTCGGCAACGACCGTGAAACCCTTATAGGCATCACCACACAACTTTTGCCATACATCGGTTACACGCGAACGCTAAATGCAATGAATGCAATAAACGAAGTGGTTCCGATAAAAAAATAAATTGAAAAAAGAGTATATTTGGTAACTATTCAGCCATACCCAAGGTGTGCCATCCTATAAAGATAGGATGGTAGCAATGGCATTGTATTGAGATTGATTGTTCTTCCATGCCGTATCGGCGATGGAATGTATAGCGAAGAAGTCATCT
>NZ_BAACAN010000027.1:0-34871 GCF_054687055.1 Segatella asaccharophila
GCCTAAGCCAATAGCCGCAGACAGCATACCGCAGCCTGCTTATTCTTTTATTGTGTCAAAACAAATAAGTTAAACCTGAATAGCCGATTTATAGGCTGTTCGCAATAAAAACATTTTCGAATGAAAGATTTAAAAGAGTAACAAGAAAACTCTTTTATAAGTAGCACAGGAATCATTGGATATTCCTGATGAGCACATTTCAAAATATTAGATTGATAAAAAACATTCCTCTGAAAGGATTATGTTCTCGTCTCTTCTACAAATTCAAAATACTTTTTCATAAGCATTTATTTTAACACCTCAGTCACCCTTTCCCTATTATTTATACTTTCCATACACATCTTTGGATAGGACGACCTTCATTTATTTCTACGAATATTTCCCTCTTCCCTTAGATTATTCTGTTATTTTTATTATATTTGTAGCTAGTAATGTAATTATCCAAATGCAAATATAGGAAATATTCTATTAATAGACAAACTATTTCGTAGAATATACTCTATTTAACATTATTTATGAAATCGCACTATGGTGCTAGAGCGTATAAAACAATATTTAGACTATAAAAAAATATCCATCTCTGCCTTCGAAAAGAGTATCGGAATGTCTAATGCTTCTTTTAGAAAATCTCTAAAAAACAAGGGTGCAATTGGAAGTGATAAATTAGAAAATATTCTACATGTCTATTCGGATCTTTCACCGACTTGGTTGTTTACAGGAAACGGGGACATGATTGAAAAGCATAAATTTCACAAAGTTTTTCCTCAGAACGAAACTTATGATCAAGACGGTTTTATATCTGAACCCGCCCCCATCACCAGCTATAACATAAAAAGTATACCACTGGTCCCTCTGAATACTATGACTGGTGTCCTTGCTTCACAGCAAACCATAATGAAGTTAAAATGTGAACAGTATGTCATACCCGCTTTTTCAGGTGCTGATTTTTTAATAACCGTAAAAGGCCCTTCCATGCTGCCAGCATTCCGATCAGGTGATATTGTAGCCTGCAAAAGGATTCCTTTGGATGACCTTTTCTTCCAATGGAATAATGTTTATGTACTTGACACCAAACAGGGAGCTATCATAAAACGTGTCAAACCTGGTCATGACAAGAGACATATTCTCATTGTCTCTGACGATCCTGACTATGATCCTTTTGAATTATCCTACAATGACATCACTTCCATTGCCCTGGTAGTGGGTGGCATCCGATCTACTCTATAAAACCGTCCAAAATCGTCGGGCACTTTATAAACTTAAGTGATGAACATAATATTTCTCTCTTGGGTTCCAGAAGAACTAGAGAAAGAATATTAGGTCTGAAATTTAAACCAGCAGATTTATAAACATCCTGAATTATATCTTAATAGCATGTTGCAGAAGGAGCACTTGCATATAGAGTGCTCTTGTTAACCTCCAAATCAATAACAAAAAAACGTAAGACTACTGCATATACTAGTTCAACCAGTTATGGGATCAGATGATCCCCTAACTGGTTGAGAATTATGATCGATTATATTCAAATTGCGATAGGGACGAGTACTTTAACACCAAAATTACGTCCCATATTATAAACACCTCTCCTACCGGTAATGTTATTTACATCTTCATATTTCAGACGGCTCAGATGACTCTGATAAGCCCGGTTAAAGATGTTATTAGCCGTAAGAACTATTGAAGCTACTTTGCGACCATGACAACGGAGTTCCGTTCCAGCAGAAAGATTGAACAACGTATAGGATGGAGTTGCTGTTTCCGTTCCACCGGCAGCATAAAAATGATTCTGTCTGAGGTCACATTCCATGTCTATGCCTGCATAGGTGTTGTTAAGCAACTGGCCATCACGGATAAAGTCATAACGCAGTGAGGAGTTCCAACGTGGAGCAGGTGTAAAAGGAAGATATTTCGTATCTTTCGACTGATGGAGCTGCACAGAATTCACATAAGAGAAGTCATTCTCAAAATGCAAAGCTGCAACAGGATGAACGTCTACATCCACCTCACCACCTGACAGACAGGCATTGCCTTCCGTAAACTGGTAAGTATCAAAGCCATCGGTAAGTATCGGTTTACCGTTAGCATCTGCCAGTTGACGAGAGAAGATATAATGGTTAATACGGTTGACAAAGAGGGAGGCCTGAGCTGAAACGAAATTAGAAGTATAGTCAGAGCCAAGATCAACCTGCCAACTGTATTCCGGATTTAAGTTGTGATCTCCCAGTTCATAGCGTACCGTCCCATCATGAACACCATTTGAAGCTAACTCACTAATCGTCGGCACACGGAAGCCACGTGAGATATTCAATCTGACATTCAACTGTCTGGTAGCATTCCAAGTAGCCCCTAAACTTCCCGTAAAGCTGTGGTAATCATGAGAGAATGCCGTAAAGCGTTGCGCTCCGTCCTCCACCAATCCGTCTCCATGGAGATGCCGCTGATCATAGCGAAGACCTCCACTAAAATGGAAATTACCCAAATCCTTGTCACTCATGGCAAACACGCCATAATCAAAGAGCCGATAAGCCGGGATGAGGTATTCTGTACCTTTATTCGCATTTTTCTGGAACATACCGTTAATACCGGTAGCCATACTCCAGCCATTATTAACCGGTGACTGATAATGAAGATCATAATTGACCGTACGCAACAAGAGGCCCAGGCCGCAAGTATTAGGAGTCACTGGGTTCTCAAATTCCTGGCGGCGATTCTGCTGATAGCCTATCAAGGCTTTCAGTTGACCACTGCCCAGATAAATCGTGTTGTCCAGCACAGCCTTGTAATGATGTATCTGCTGATAAGGCATTCCTCTGCCATACGTTTTCCGCTCATGGTCAGTAGCAATACGTTCACCTTCCTCACCATTATCATCAATAGGCATCAGAAACTGACCTGTCTTGTCATCACGTTCACCTTCTACGATTCCCGGTGTAAGATGATAATAGCTCAGCGTCAACAAGGAAGTAATTTTGGAACCAGTATAGCCAAAGACACCACTGGCAGCGCGTTCACGAAACTGAGAATTGAGCACATAACCGTCATATTTATTCTTGTAGGCATGGGCCATTTTGTCACTATAACGGCCATTCCAGACAAATCCTTTCTGATTCCCCGCGAAATCAACCGTATAATCAAATAATCCGTTGTTGGTCTGATATTCAGATCCGACCTGAGCACTCATCTTTCCTTCCGGAAGGAACGGGTCACGCTTAAAGATGATCACTCCTGCCATTGCGTCAGAACCATACATCAAACTTGCAGGACCCTTCAAAATTTCTACCGAATTTACCGTCTGAGGATCAATCTCAATACCATGTTCATCACCCCATTGCTGGCCTTCCTGACGTACACCGTCATTGACGACTACCACACGGTTATATCCCAAACCTCTGATCACCGGCTTGGAGATGCCTCCACCGGTAGTAACCTGGGATACTCCCGGTACTTTAGACAAAGCATCAATAATGTTCGTAGAAGAAGTTGTAAGCAACTGATCAGCAGACACGACAGCAACAGGTGTAGGGGAATTCTTACTCAGTATATTTCCAGAAATACCTGTCACCACGACCTCATTGATCATCGCATTAGACTCTTTCATCACAAAATTCATGATTGACGTCCTTCTCAAGTCAATCGTCTTTGTCTGGGTCTGATGCCCCAGGTAACTGACCTGGACAGTTGTCCTGCAAGCAGGAAGATTACTAAAGACATACTTACCATTGGCGTCACTCACCGTATTCTGATTCAGACCAGGAAGGGAGATAATTACTCCACTAAGAGGACTGCCATCAACAGCATCCGTCACCGTGCCCTGTAATGTGGCTTTTTGCCCGACAGGCTCGGCTATCACTGTCATGGCACAACATAACAGTGACAATATCAAATTAAATATTTTCATGTTTCGTATTTGTTTTGAATAAATAAATTACACTAAGGAAAGATTATCCCTTAGCCAAGAAAAAGATCAAAACAATTGATACGGTGGCGCACGAGAATGATGAGAGGGACAAAAAGTAAAAGTATAGTCTACTCTGCACCAAAGAAATAAGATAAAATAGGACAGGGTCACTGCAAGTAGTACGGCTACTACAGGGACGACATAAGGTATAGTGGAAAAATGGCAAATGACGCAATGCTGCAAAGCCAGCATGGCACCTGAAGAGAGATCTGAATGAGGTACATGATGCAGACAAAGTTTGCAAGGCGCAGCAGGTTTATCCACCATCTTATGATGATGGGTAATCGTCAGAAGCAACACTGGCACAAATACTGCCAGAAGCAACTGAGCTATATATTGTCGTCGTCTTTCCAATTTCACCGCGGCAAAGTTAAGATTTTTTCTCCATCTACACATTAAGAAGAACAGGATTTAACGAAGATTCAGTTTTATGCCGCAATAATCATAAAATTGTTAACATGGAGAAAGACCCTGATCGATAAATAATCCCAATACTGGATCCTTGCGTCATCTTATAAAGACAAATAATCGGATAAGAAAATTTCTCTCCTACTCCTCCGGTTTCCGCCTCACGGCGTCAACCTTTTATCAACTGCTTATGTTATTACCTGAAAAACTGATTTACCTCATTTTAAAACCTATTGAAAATCTCTTTTTTATACGTTATTTATAAACCTTTTAGTTACTTATTCTGATTACAAATATATAAGTTCTGGATGAATCATCCAAATATTCCAAACTTTATTTCTATCCTTCAACATTGATTTTGACTTGCATCAAGAGATCATGCCTTTCCATGTCAAGATGAAAGAAAGACACGGATGCCATGCCGTCAGATACTGACATACTGTCCCAGTTGCTACCCAATCATGAAAACATAAAAAAAGACTGATCGCCTGGACCAGTCTTTCTAAAAGTCATTCATTCAGAATCAGGATTTTGCTTTATATTTCTCAGCCTGTTGACGAATAAGTTGTTCATCCTCGAAATAGTCAATTCGCATTGCCTTACGGACATCATCCATTGTAGAGGCAGCCACTTCACGAGCGGCATCAGATCCCTTTTTCAAGAGATGATAAATTTCCGGAATGTCCTGTTCATACTCATGCCGGCGGACACGAATCGGATCCAGCATCTTGATGAGGACTTTATTAAGAAATTTCTTACATTTCATGTCCCCTATTCCACCATGAGTATAAGCCGCCTTGAGCTCATCCAAATTCTTATATTCCGGCCAGAAATCAGCAAAATCAGTCTCTGTAGAGAAGGCATCCAGATAAGTGAACACCGTATTCCCCTCAATATGTCCGGGATCCTCCACATTGATATGAGACGGATCCGTATACATGGAACGGACTTTCTGCCAGACCGTGTCTTTATCATCACTCAGATAAATGCAATTGCCCAGGCTCTTGCTCATCTTCTCCTTCCCGTCCGTACCCGGTAAACGGCGGGACGAAGCATTTTCCGGAAGCATAATCTCAGGTTCTACCAGTACGGGGGCATAGATCTGATTGAAACGACGGACGAGCTCGCGTGTCAGCTCCAGCATTGGTTCCTGATCTTCACCTGCTGGCACCGTAGTAGCCTTGAAAGCCGCAATATCGGCTGCCTGTGAAACAGGATAGCAAAAGAAGCCCAGAGGAATATTTGCCTCAAAGTTACGCATCTTGATCTCCGTCTTCACTGTCGGATTACGCTGGACACGACTGACACTGACCAGATTAGCCAGATATACCGTCAACTCCGCGAGTTCAGGGATGCGGCTCTGGATGTAAAGGGTACACTTTTCAGGATCAAGTCCTGCAGAAAGGTAATCCAAGGCCACTTCAATAATATTTTGTCTGATTTTCTCAGGATTATCGGCATTGTCTGTCAACGCCTGGACATCAGCCATAAAGACAAACATCCGGTCATAATCACCCGCATTTTGCAATTGGACACGGCGGCGAAGCGAACCCACATAATGACCGAGATGAAGTTTGCCGGTCGGACGGTCTCCCGTTAAAATAATTTTCCCCATAGAAATTATTGATTCATTTATAATAGAAATCCTCCATCTTTCCCTTATAAGCTCAGTTGCAGCCAAGTGAGAGATGAAGGAATTCGTGCTATTCAACAATTAATATACTAACAACTTAAAAGATTCTGTTTAAGAACCGAGGATTACTCCCGAAGATTCATTCCCCTTCCGATCAGAACTCTACGTTCTTCGGAGTACGAGGGAATGGAATAACATCACGGATATTCTGCATTCCTGTAACAAAAAGTACAAGGCGTTCAAAACCGAGTCCGAAACCGGCATGAGGACAAGAGCCATACTTACGCGTATCGAGGTACCACCACATATCCTTCATTGGAATATGACGGCGCTCAATTTCAGAAAGGAGTTTGTCATAATCCTCCTCTCTCACACTTCCCCCGATAATCTCTCCGATTTGCGGGAAGAGCACGTCAGTACCCTGTACGGTCTTGTCATCAGCATTGATTTTCATGTAAAAGGCCTTAATATCTTTGGGATAATCCGTCATGATTACCGGACGCTTGAAATGTTCCTCCACAAGATAGCGCTCATGTTCACTGGCCAGATCAACGCCCCAGTAGACGGGGTTATCAAAATGATGACCACCTTTCACAGCCTCTTCCAGAATCTTGACCCCTTCGGTATAGGGCAGGCGGACGAAATCTTCCTTTAACACCCCTTGCAGGCGCTCGATCAGTCCTTTATCAATCATCTTATTCAGAAAGGCCAGGTCATCCGCGCAATGATCCAGAGCATATTTGATACAGAACTTGATAAAATCCTCCTCCAGATCCATCAACTCGGGCATATCCATAAAAGCTATTTCAGGTTCGATCATCCAGAACTCAGCCAAATGGCGCGGAGTATTTGAATTCTCTGCACGGAACGTCGGCCCGAACGTATAGATGGCGCCCAAAGCCGTTGCTCCAAGTTCACCTTCCAGTTGCCCAGATACGGTCAGATTCACTTTCTTACCGAAGAAATCTTCACTATAGTCCGTTTTCCCATTCTCTCCAGGACGGATTTTATCATGATCAATATCCAGAGTCGTCACCTGAAACATATCTCCTGCGCCTTCAGCATCAGAAGAAGTCAGCAAAGGGGTATTAAAATAATAAAATCCATGTTCGTCAAAATACTTATGAATAGCCATAGCAAGGTGATGGCGGATACGGAAGACGGCCCCAAAAGTATTCGTACGCAACCGGAGATGGGCATATTTGCGCATATACTCAAAACTCTGTCCCTTCTTCTGCATAGGATAATCTGAAGGGCAAAGGCCATAAATATGAAGACTTTGACATTGCATCTCAAAAGCTTGCCCCTTACCTTTGCTCTCTACCAGAATACCGGTTGCACTGATGCAGGATCCTGTTGTAATCTTCTTCAGCACTTCCTCATCCAAATCAGCCGGATTAACGACAATCTGTATATTCTTGATCGTTGAGCCGTCATTCAGGGCGATAAAATCCACGACCTTACTGCTCCGATGGAAACGGACCCATCCCTTCACATTGATTACATTCCCTAAACCGGTACCCTTCAAGGCATCAATAACTTTTGTTCTTTTCATTTCTCTCTTCAGTATTAATTGCCAAAAAGCCGGCTCAATAAGTATAAAGCCGGCTCCCCTAAATCATTCAAAAGCTCCCATGCGAAGCATATCTACTTCCTGCTCCGTAAGGAAGCGCCAATCTCCCCGCCGAAGATATTTCTTAGTCAAGCCGGCGAAGAGAACACGGTCAAGGCGGATGACACGATAGCCAAGGCTTTCAAAGATCCGGCGGACGATGCGGTTCTTGCCACTGTGTATCTCCACACCCACCCGGGTTTTATCCCTGTCGTCAGTGTACTCCACAGCATCTGCGTGGACCTCACCATCTTCCAGTGTGACTCCATCGGCAATCTGCTGAAGATCATGAGCCGTAACAGGTTTGTCGAGTTGTACGGCATAGACCTTTTTCTTCAGGAACTTCGGATGAGTCAGTTTGCTGGCCAGATCACCGTCATTGGTGAGCAGAAGGACTCCTGTAGTATTACGATCCAGGCGACCGACCGGATAGATACGTTCCGGGCATGCCCCCTTCACCAGGTCCATCACGGTCTTACGTTGCTGGGGATCATCACTGGTTGTAACATATCCCTTCGGTTTATTCAAGAGGATATAGACTTTCTTCTCTAAGGTAACGGTCTGGTCATGGAACTTGATTTCATCCGTACGGAGAACTTTCGTGCCCAGTTCGGTAACCACTTTTCCGTTTACCTGAACGACACCAGCCTGGATGAACTCATCTGCTTCACGACGAGAGCAAACGCCAGCATTAGCCAGGAACTTATTCAACCGAATCGGTTCTTTCGGATCTACATTTTCTTCCTTATACTCAATCTGCTTCTTCTGACTGTATTTTGCATTCGGATCATAACCTTCCGTATGCTGATGATAGCCACCACGGTTATTGCCATATCCTCCACGGTTATAGCCATAACCACCCCGATTGTTATTATTATAACCATAGCTGCTCCGGTTGTTATAACCTCCCCGGGACGGATAGCCACCATGATTATTATTATAACCACCGCGGGATTGATACCCTCCACGAGGCTGATAACCACCACGGGGCTGGTAACCGCCACGAGGCTGATAACCACCTTCCTCGTCAGAATTATTATAGCGTGGGCGATACCCTCCTTCTGAGTCTGGTGCATTATAACGGGGACGGTAACCACCTCCATCTTCCTGATTGCCATTATTATACCGTGGACGATAGCCACCCTGTTGCCGGGGCTGGTATCCTCCTCCACGGTTATTCCCGTAACCATGATTGCCGTTATAATTTCCGGAATTATAGCCACCTCTGTTATTGCCATAACCTCCACGGGAGGCATGATACCCTCCATGTGGTGTATAACCATTATGCGAAGAATGGTCCGGAGCGCCGTTACCCCCCTGAAGTCCACCACCGAACCCCTCGGGCATAAAACCTCCGTCAGCTCCATTGGCGGGATTACCCCGGTCAGAGCTGTATGCTCTCTGAACATGAATGCGGGGACGGGGACGCCCAGAACCCCGATAAGTATTTTGAGTGCCATCCGGCAATTTATAACTTTCCCGACTATTGTCGTTGTTGTTGCGACTGCTATCGTTGTTTGTTGCAGACGTATCTTTTAGATTGTTTTCGTTTTCTTCTGAATCCATGTCTAAATTTCCTTTAATGGCCTCACGGCCAGGTTAGTTAAAAATAAAATCTTAATGTTCTTTAAAATTAATACTATTCTAGTTTGTCTGAAAACACATTATTATTCTTTGTTATTGCTGAGAAATCAAGAGACGGGAATCCTCCACTACCTTTTTACAAAATCGACAATCCTTCTTATCGTCTCACATTCCGGTATAATTACCTGGAGTAATAGCAAGAAGTTCTTCCTTGACGCTATCACTCACTTTCAATCCCTCTATAAAATCATGAATTTTCTTTTCCGTTATCTTCTCATTCGTCCGGGTAAGCGACTTCAAGGCCTCGTATGGGTTCGGATAGCCCTCACGGCGCAGAATGGTCTGAATAGCCTCAGCCACAACTGCCCAGTTATTATCCAGGTCCTCATCTATCTTCTTCTGGTTGAGGATCAACTTATGAAGACCTTTGATCGTGCTCTGTATGGCAATGATACTATGTCCTAAAGGCACGCCGATATTCCGGAGTACGGTAGAATCCGTAAGGTCTCTCTGCAGGCGGCTTACCGGTAATTTGCGAGCCAGAAACTGGAGGATCGCATTTGAAAGCCCCAGATTCCCTTCACTGTTTTCATAGTCGATCGGATTAACTTTATGAGGCATCGCGCTGGATCCGACTTCTCCCTTCTTGATCTTCTGCTTGAAATATTCCATGGAGATATACATCCAGAAGTCACGGTCAAGGTCAATGATTATCGTATTGATACGACGAAGGGCATCAAAAACAGCGCCCAGATTATCATAGTTGCTGATCTGAGTCGTATATTGCTCACGCTCCAGACCAAGTTTATCATGAACGAAACGATCTCCTATCTTTTTCCAGTCATAATCAGGATATGCCACATGGTGTGCATTATAATTACCCGTAGCTCCACCAAACTTTGCCGTAATCTTACAGGCCTTCAATGAATCCAACTGTGTAGTCAGACGATAGACATAAACCTCTATCTCTTTCCCTAGACGGGTAGGTGAAGCAGGCTGACCATGGGTCTTGGCCAACATAGGAATATTTTTCCACTCTTCAGCATCCTTCTGAAGAAGATCTATCATTTCCTGAAGCTGCGGAATATAAACATTATTGATGGCCTCCTTAATCATCAGAGGTGCCGCCGTATTGTTAATATCCTGGGAAGTCAGTCCGAAATGTACGAAATCCTTATATTTCTCCTCAATGCCCAATTTATCAAATTCCTCTTTGATAAAATATTCCACGGCCTTGACATCATGATTAGTAATCTTCTCAATATCTTTGACACGTTGAGCATCCTCCTCAGAAAGATTTTTATAGATGGACCGTAACTCATCAAAAGACTGATGGTCAAAAGTCCTCAACTGGGGCAAAGGCAGTTCACAAAGTGTGATAAAATATTCTATCTCCACGCGAATGCGATAACGTATAAGAGCATACTCGGAGAAATAGTTTGCAAGAGGTTCCGTTTTACTTCGGTAACGTCCATCAATAGGAGAAATCGCTGTTAAGACATCAAGATTCATGATTGTGTATATTATTTTGATGCAAATATAATGATTAAAATCGATAACGCCTAAAATAGAATTGATAAATTATTTTAAAACAAAGAAAAACATATAAACTCATGCCAGAACGAGCAAGCCTTATTCTTTCTCAACTCGTTCAAAGCCCTTGATTCCGGCAGTATGAAAATGGGTTCAAATAATATTGTTATTGTTTTAACGATAAGAATCATAGTCACTGATTCTCACGACCATAGTCAATTGTGACCGATATGATGCATATTGCTCCTCCATGAGGATCCCAGAATCAGGGATCCGAAATGATCCGTTTTTGGAATCCTGGATTGCTTCATTTTTCAATTGGAGCAATCGGGAACAAAAAATCCCTGCAGTCCCGAAAGACTACAGGGAACACCCCTCGTGGGCGTTGACGGATTCGAACCGCCGACCCTCTGCTTGTAAGGCAGATGCTCTAAACCAGCTGAGCTAAACGCCCTCCTTGTTTGGAGAACGGGTGCAAAGGTAAAGACTTTCTTTCAATCTGCCAAACTTTTCGTTGCTTTTTTTAAGAAAATTCTAAAAAACACACTTCCTATATAGGATCATCACCTCTGTGAAGTCTGTCAATTCCCGTATAAAACAGGAACAACTGATCTCATAAGACGTCATCTTGCCGGTCATAAGAAAATCAAGATCACGAAAAAAGGCGGTTTCTTGCGAAACCGCCCTCTCTTTTTATCTTTAAAAATTGACTTATTCAGCCACCTGAACAGTTGCACGACGGTTGAAGGAAATTGGAGAGAGATCATCTACACCACCTTCACCCTTAGCGTTAATGTTACTGCTGTCTACACCCATCTTAACGAGTTCGTTAGCAACAGTCTGAGCACGTCTTTCAGACAGTTTCTGGTTATAAGCAGGAGTACCCGTTGCCTTGTCAGCATAACCTGTAACATTCAACTTGCTGCTGTTGTCCTTAGCATAGTTAGCTAAAGCGCGAACATTTACGAGATCCTTCTGAGAAGCAATCGTAGCCTTGTTAAGATTGAAGAATACAGAAACCGGTGTGTTGACAAATGCCTTTACACTCTCGGCTGGCTTCTGATTAGCCAATTCATTCTTCAGGCGCTCGTTCTCAGCATTAGCATCATTCAGTTGACTCTTCAAAGCGTCAATCTGAGACTGGTGCATAGCATTCAATGCGTCTACATCAGGAACCTTGTTCCAGCTAGCCTTACCCAGGTTGATATTGAGGCCAAGTTCAGCATACAACTGATTGTCGTGAGAGTCCCAGCCACGATGACCATAGTCACCATTTTGGATACCATCACCATCACCTTCCATACGGATCCAGCCAGCCTCAGCATAGATATTTACCCGCTTGCTGACCTTCCAACTTGACTGCAAACCGACACTGAGGTCCATTGCATAACGGTTGTAAGTCATAGAACGAGTGAAACCTGCACCTGCAAATGGGATCACATTCCATACACGACTTGGATTGTAGCCACAGATCAGGTTGCTCAGATTGAACATTACCTGCTCATTGACGGTCCAGTACTTATTGAAGTTACCATAATTATTATCATCGGTAACGCTCTTACCCCAAATGCCCTGAACTTTGGTACGAAGGCCAATTCCCGGAGTAAACCATTTTCCTAAAGCGATAGAAGCACCGGGATTAGAACGAAACTTCTTCAACGGAGATTTGGCAAGACCCAATCCACGTTCCTCATTAGAATACCATGCATTCCAACTGGCACCTCCCTGGAGAAACCAATTGCTCCAGAAAGAATTTGTTGCCACACTGTACTTCTGTGAAGGTGTAGCGTCTTGTGCACTCTGGTCATCTTGAGCGAAAACGCCCGTAGACATCGTAGTAGCACAAGCCAAAAGAATCAAAAACTTTTTCATAACTTTTAGTTTAACACTCAATTTAAATTTATTATTACTCTTAATTTCTTCGCAAAGATAAACATTATTTTCAATATTATCCGTCTTTATTGAAATAAAATTGTAGTTTTTAACTAAAAATTTTATTTACACAAGACTTCAACCGCTTTTCCAGCTGTTTTAGCCTTCAGTTTGGAATTTAATTTACATTCTCAAGGCAATGTTCTTCTCTCCCTTCCCCTTTACGACTCTAACAGACCACTTTCCTTCCGCTTTTCTCATTGTGACTCATCTAACAGATGATCTATCTCCTGCTGTGGAAGAATCCCCACAATACATTTTCCATCCGGAGTGTACTTAGGATGGGGACAAGCAAACAAACTATTGACAATATTTTCCATCTCGTCATTGTTAAGTACTTGCCCTTGCGGTATCGCTGCATGACGAGCCAGACTGACAGCCAAGGTACGATCCATCTCCTCTTTAACCTTTGATCCTTTCTCTATGGCAGAACTGATCATATCCGAAACCAGTCTGGAAAAATCCAACCCTTCCAGACCTTCAGGAACGCCGTTGACAGCATAGCTCCCCTTCCCCAGATCAGAAAGTTCAAAGCCGAGTTCTTCCATTTCCGGCAAGACCTTTTTCAACATGACCTGATCAGAAGCAGGTATCTGAACAACTTCAGGAAAAAGAACTCTTTGAGAATGGTTTTTATGCTGCCCAAGTCTTTGAAGATATTGTTCGTAAAGGATACGGACATGAGCCCTATGCTGGTCAATAAACATCAGTCCCGATTTCACTGCCGTAAGAATGTATTTTCCTTTATATTGATAATGGGCAGGCGACTTTTCATCTGTTATCCGGGACTGCCGATCGGAGCTGGAAACTTTGCTTTCAGGAAAGATCTCCTCTTCAGGATGTCCTTGTTCCTTCCCCAATCCTTTATAAAGTTCTCCCCACTGAGATGAAGAGTTGGAAGTAGCCCGTCCGGAAGAAGACATTGTGTTGAACGGATTATAGTCGGAATTATAATTAACTTTCGGATTCACCATGTTACTATCAGGATTGAACACCGGAATATCCGGCTTACCGACAGTATCAAAATCTATCGAAGGAACATCATTGAACATTCCTACTGCATCTCTTACAGCAGCTGAAAGAATCTGCCAGATCGCCTGCTCATTATCAAATTTTATTTCGGTCTTGGTCGGATGGATATTCACATCAATATTCCGGGGATCTACTTCAAAACTGAGAAAGTATGGGATCTGCTCATCTGAAGGAATCAGTCGCTCATAAGCATTGAGCACGGCTTTATGAAAATAAGGATGACGCATGAACCGTCCGTTGACGAAAAAGAACTGCTTGACACCCTTTTTTCTGGCAGATTCCGGTTTCCCTACAAAACCGTTAATCTTACAAAGTGTCGTATCCACCTTTAAAGGCAGTAAATCCTGATTTAACCGTTTCCCGAAAACTTCCACAATCCGCTGCCGGAAATTACCCGGTCGAAGACTGAAAAGTTCGGCGCCGTTACTATGCAAGGTAAATGTAATCTGCGGATCTACCAGCACAATACGCTCAAAAGCGGTGATAATGTTATTCAGTTCGGTCGTATTCGACTTCAGGAACTTCCGGCGCGCAGGAACATTAAAGAACAGGTTTTCAACCTTAAAATTACTCCCTACCGGACAGGAGCAAGGCTCTTCACTCACAAATTCTGAAGCAGAGATCGATAGCTGAGAACCGATCTCGTCCTGGGCCTGACGCGTTTTCAACTTCACCTGTGCAACTGCCGCAATGGAGGGCAAGGCTTCTCCTCTAAAACCCATCGTATGAAGTGCGAACAGATCCTCTGCTTGCCTGATCTTGGAAGTAGCATGACGCTCAAAGGCCAGACGGGCATCCGTCTCTGACATACCACAACCGTCATCTATCACCTGAATGGAAGTACGACCGGCATCCACCACCACGACATGGACAGTCTTTGCTCCGGCATCCACAGCATTCTCAACCAGCTCTTTGATGACAGATGCCGGTCGCTGTATCACTTCCCCTGCTGCTATCTGATTGGCTACAGAATCCGGAAGAAGTTGTATTCTATCACTCATAAACCAACTTTTTATGATTCTACTTCATCGATCAGGAAACCAGCCCTTCACAGTAAAAATCTTCTGTTTCAGACCCTATCAATATCCTGCTTTTAAGCTATCAGCAAATTTCATACCAGAAAGAATCCCTGACCTAAAACGTCTTTACTTATACCTAATTATTAAGGGATCGATATTTCCCTGTTTGAACGATACCACAGGTCTAAGACTTCGGCTGCAAAGGCCGTGGTTTCCGCGCATCATTCTTAGGCGGTACTTCGCTCAGGTGCTCTTGGTCCCCGATATGCTGCAAAGGAGCCTGGTGACGCTTTTGGGCCTTTAGCTTTTGCCCATGACCCTTCCCCCGCCATACATAGATATCATCTTTGTTTTTAGGCCGAAGATCGGCAAACCATTCAAAATCAGGGAGTTTTAATTTTGAAGGCGGAATCTGTGTCATCGGATAAATGGTTCCCTGTGATTTCGGCATCCAGATACGTTGCAGTTGTTTCTGTGGAGACATATACATTCTCATCGTATCCGTTTCCGTATAGTTCAGTCCCGTCAGAGAACTGTCTTTATCATTAACCGGATAGTAAACAGCCTGTACATTGCCTATCGCCACTGAGAGATGAGGGTTTCCATTTTTAAAATAAGAGTGCATTACCCTTGAAGAAATCTGATTGAAATGTATACTGTCCGGAAGGATCTCAACAGACAGAGCCTGACCGATCACATCTGCCTTCCGAAGGGTAGAATCCGCCAGATAGGCATTGATCACTTCACCCAACAGCTGACGGCCCGCATTCCAGACAATTGGATCGTGATACATGGTCATACAGGAATCCTTGCTGTTGTAAACCAGAGAATCACAGATGGCCTGAATGTCCGTGCGAAAAGCCCTTACTTTATGAAAAGCCAGCACTTTACGGTAAGCATCCTTCTTGTTGATGTTAAAAGTGTAGATTTTCATCGTATCAGCGTGGACATAGAGCGTATCCTTATGTGAATATTCATAAGCCACAGGATTATGCGTTGCAAAACCAAATCCTGTCCGCTCATTATAGCGAAAGAGGCCACAATGCAAGGCGTTCTGGTTCTTATTATCTCTATAGACTACCCGTCCATATCCCCAGCTGTTTCCGTTCTTGACATAGAAAAGGCTATCGCCCGTAATCGTTCTGGTACCGTCGACAACCGTTGAACGGCCATACATCCGTGCACGGTCCGTGCGGGTATTATAGTAGGCATTTGAGGTTCGGATGACGGTCTGGCCGGAGCGGATTGTCGACCTCGGGCCGAGAATGTGAGCGGATGCTTTTTTCACGTCATAATACAGGGTATCCGTAGAAATGATATGCTTAGGACTCCTCAAATGAACATTATAATAGAACACAGCCTGTCTGGTCTCAGGATAATAGGTGCCCCAGTCGGACACCAACCGGTTGTGACCGTCTACGAGAGAGCCACCGTCAAAGAAAAAGATCTGATTATAAAGACGGTCGTAATTTAAACTGTCCGTACGTAATATCTGGCGCCGGTGATGAACGACAACATTCTTGCGGGCTTCCATCTGTTGTGCTGTGCCATCGTATGTAGCTCGCTCGCAACTCAGGGAGAGGGTGTCTCCCTGGCGGAAATAGACATGGCCAAAAGCTTTGACTGAATTGGATTCCTGATAATAATAAGCACTATCACAAGACAGGAATGCGCCTTGATGGCGGAAGGCAACATGCCCCTTGACAACTTGTGCTCCCGGATGATTGCCAAACTGGTTATAATAAAGTTCATCAGAATGTAAAAGATAGATCCTGTCGGTTGTGTTTGACGGATGATGCTTTTTATCCATCGTCATAGCTTGAGACAGGAAAAGGCCAAACAGGCATAGAATCAAAAAAATGAATCTATGCCCGCGGTAGATTGAGTTTGCCACCTTATTTAAAATCATCTTACCCAACCTTGATATTGGAAATGACAATGCTTGTATCGGTCATTCATTTGTATATAGGTGTGCTTGATCTTGTTCTCTATCCAGTTTTGAAGGACTTTCTCCCGTTCCTTATTCAGGACCACCTCACGCATGACCTGAAAATCTTCAGATATACTGGCCCGGTGTCCCTTTACTCTATTAATGAGTTTAACAATTGCCATCGTTGTCTTTCCCTTTGAATCGATCATCTGAAAAGGAACTGATATTTCACCTATTTTCAAGGTATCTACCACACGGGCCACCTCCGTAGGAAGGTCTTTCATCTGGAAACGGGAAGTACGAGACGTCTGCGAATTATTCACCATCAATCCATGATTACTCTTCGTATCCTTATCATCAGAAAGGAAGGTCGCAGCCTCCTCAAAAGAGAATTTCTTTGCTTTGATATCTCTTTCAATGGAATCCAACTGCTCTGTTGACTTAACAATGGCCGAGTCGGACACCTGGGGTTTCAAAAGGATATGACGGACGTCAATCTTATCGCCACGCTTGTCAATCAACTGGATGATATGGTATCCATATTCACTCTCGACAATCTTCGAAATCTTCTTAGGGTCTGTCAAGTTGAAGGCTACATTGGCAAAAGAAGGATCCAGCATTCCACGACCTACATAGCCCAGTTCTCCTCCATTACGGGCAGACTCAGGATCTTCCGAATAAAGACGTGCCAAAGTGGCAAAGGTTGTCTCCCCCTTATTGATACGGTCCGTAAAATCACGAAGACGGGCTTTTATCCGGTCTATTTCAGCCTGTGTGACCTTTGGATGATGAGTCAAGATCTCCACCTCTACCTCTGTCGGAACGAGAGGGATACTATCGGCTGGAACCGTCCTGAAATAGGTACGGACCTGTCCGGGGGTAACCTTGACATCCTCCACGATCTTTTCACGTTCCTTCTGGATGAGTTGCCGGTCTCTGAATTCATCATGCATTTCCTCACGCATCTGAGCAACACTCTCCTTGCGGTACTCTTCCAACTTTTCCTTTGAGCCAATCATTTGTTCCCAATAGTCAATCTGCTGATCAATGCCCGAACTGACATCCGATTCAGATACCTGGATACTATCCAGAGCAGCCTGGTGGAGAAAAAGTTTCTGTACGGCAAGTTGTTCAGGAATAGAGCAATCGGGATCTCCCGAGAATTTCATCCCTTCAGCTTCACCTTGCAAACGCAAGGCTTCGACATCTGATTTTAATATCGGCTCATCGCCAACCACCCAGATTACTTCGTCCACAATACTGTTTTCGTCAGGAGCAGAGACGGCCTCTGCAGAATCCTGCTTTTTTGCAGTTGGACGAACCTTAACGGCATTATGAACCTCTCCGGGTATTGCTGTCTTACCAGAATCACGCAGAGAAAAACCCGGTACTGCTTTAGCCCTCAATCCCTGACGGGACTGAGCAGCATAGGAACCAATTCCCAAAAGAAGCAGAAAAGCCATAAAGGCTAAAAATATATGTTGTTCCTTTTTCATTTCATGATTTCATTATGATGTTGATTTATCGTAGCCAATACAGTTGCATTTACTTTTACCGGATATTTCTTTCGCAAAGTATCCACCCATCGCTTTTCCAGGAAATCCTGATAGTCAACGATCACCAGTGGCTGCACGTCAGAAAGGTCTTTAGGCCCCCTTTTCAGTTTCTTTCCAAACACTCCTGAATAAGGATAGCCGGTCACTGGCTGGGGCACTTCCTTGACTTTAAATATATCCCGGTCAACCAAGGCATTATCACCCTGTTTGAATATCCCGCTCTGCACCCGGACAGTACCATCTCCACTGAAAGTGTTCCGCAGTATGTCTGACCACTTTTCAAAAGGTCTGCCCTTCAAACTTTTCCAGGCAGCTTCCAGTTGTCCTTTATCCTTAGAATAGCAGACAACCCCTCTGAACCGAGGCTGGCTCCACCGGTATCTTTTCTTGTTCTTCTTGAAAAATTTCTTTAGCTCCTTCTCATCCCAGGCAGCCTGATTCCAGATTGTCCGGTCACAGATCTCATAAAGCAGAAGACCATCATGATATTCCTGAATCAAATATTTCAACCCCGGGTTCCGAGCCATCTGCTCGCTTTCTTTCTGGACCAGGACCGTCTCACGGTCCATTTGGGCTATGTCTGCCAAGGAATCCAATTTATGATCAATCAACTGTTCCCGTAGACCACTGGACGCTATAAACCGGCGAATGTCTGTCTCTACAGAATCGTAAGGAAAGAAAGAACGCTTATCCTTCAATAATATAATATGATAGCCCGCCGGCGAAAGAACCGGGTGGCTGATCTCTCCCACCCGTAGTCCCCAGGCCGCATCTTCAAACTCCTTGAGCGTTTGTCCCCGGACCATCCAAGGCAGATTTCCACCTGTGGATGCAGATCCGGAATCACCTGAGAACCTGCGGGCCAGATCAGCAAAGGAAGCACCTTTTCTCAACGCATTATAGAGGGAATCAGCAAGCCGTTCTGCGGTCCGCTGCTGCCCTTCAGAAGCCCTTTGCCCCAGAGGGATCAGAATTTGAGCCACCTTAATCATACCACCATGATCATCTATGCGCTGACGGGTAGAGCCATAGATTTTATGAGCCTCCCTCTCAACATCTCCCAAACTCAACAGTAATGGCCTTAATTGCTGGTCACGATAAGCCTGGAAAGTGCGCTGGAAAGAAGGAAGAGTATCAAGATGTGCATCCTGAGCCGCCCTGACCTTCAGTTTGTAATCCACAAAAAACGGAACAAAATCCTTTACACTTTTTCTGTCAATCGCTCCTTCTGAATTATTCTTATCATAAAAATATTCAAATTCAGAAAGGTTCACCGGCTCCCCGCCGATCGTCATAACGACCGGATCTTCCTGAGCTCTCCCCGTAATTCCCATCAAAAGGAAGGAGGCCACTAACAACGTCTGAATTCTCATGGTGGCAGATGACTTTATTGTTTTTATTCCATTTCCTCAGGACGACTGTAATTAGGCGCCTCACTGGTAATGGTAATATCATGAGGATGACTCTCCAGTACACCCGCATTCGTAATACGCGTAAACTTGGCTTTATGAAGATCTTGTACCGTCGCTGCTCCGCAATAGCCCATTCCGGAGCGTAAGCCGCCCACGAGTTGATAAATCACTTCCTGCAGCGTTCCCTTGTAAGGTACACGACCTGCGATACCTTCCGGAACAAGTTTCTTGGCATCACTGATGTCATTCTGGAAATAACGGTCACGGGATCCATTCTTTTGCTCCATTGCCTCAAGAGAACCCATCCCACGATATTCCTTGAATTTACGGCCATTAAAGATGATCGTATCACCAGGTGACTCTTCACAACCGGCAACCATGGATCCGATCATAACACAATTTCCTCCTGCAGCCAGTGCCTTGGCAACATCACCGGAGTACCGGATACCTCCATCTGCAATCAATGGAACACCGGTATCCTTCAATGCAGAATAAACATCATAGACGGCACTCAGCTGTGGAACACCTACTCCGGCAATAATACGGGTAGTACAGATAGAACCTGGTCCGATACCTACTTTCACCGCATCAGCTCCATGATCAACCAGGAACCTGGCAGCCTCACCTGTTGCTACATTGCCTACTACGACATCAACCTTCGGGAAAGAGGACTTTACCTTTTCCAGTTTTCCGACTACTCCTTTAGAGTGTCCGTGAGCTGTGTCAATGACAATAGCATCAACTCCAGCCTCAACGAGCGCCTGTACCCGGTCAAGTGTATCCACCGTAACTCCTACTCCGGCAGCAACGCGCAGACGACCTTTCTCATCCTTGCAGGCCATCGGTTTGTCCTTAGCTTTCGTGATATCCTTATAAGTGATCAGTCCTACCAGATGATTTGCATTATCTACGACCGGCAACTTTTCTATCTTATATTTCTGAAGGGTCTGCGCAGCCGACTTCAGATCTGTCTGCTGACGTGTCGTAACCAGATTTTCCTTGGTCATCACGTCATCAATTTTCTTATCCATCTGTTGTTCGAAGCGAAGGTCACGATTCGTGACAATACCTACGAGATGGTTTTCTTCATCCACTACCGGTATTCCTCCGATATGATATTCATGCATCATGCCCAGTGCATCCTTTACCGTCTTTCCACGGCGGATGGTTACCGGGTCATAGATCATGCCGTTCTCTGCACGCTTGACAATGGCCACCTGACGGGCCTGCTCCATAATAGACATATTCTTATGGATCACTCCAATACCACCCTCACGTGCAATGGCAATGGCCATTGCCGATTCTGTTACGGTGTCCATAGCTGCCGTCACAAAAGGAACATTCAAATTGATGTGACGAGTGAATTTTGTTTTTAACTCTACCTCTTTAGGCAATACTTCAGAATAAGCGGGAATCAACAGGACGTCGTCAAATGTAAGACCGTCCATTACAATTTTATCTGCAACAAATGATGACATATTGTAATTTAAAAAATTTATTGCGTGCAAATATACCAATAATTTTTCAGATATGCCCTGCCTTTTATAAATTTCATTTTCTATTAAAGCAATTTAACCCAAACGGTCATTGACTTCTGTATGATATGGGTATTCCCGGCATCAGAATACGATATTAAATTCTCAAGATGGGCCGGAAATCCCTTTCACAAGAAAGAGACCGCTCATCCCGTAAAAGAAAAAGTTTCAGTTAGCTTGTTCCGACAGGAACTTGATACGGACCAGCCGGATCTCATCTTCGGTGTAATCATCACCCAGTTCGTCCATAGCCGTCTCGAGTTGGTCGGTTTCACTATTCATGAAATAGTCGTAAATATCATCCACGCGATCTTCATCCATCACATCTTCGATAAAATAATCGATATTGATCTTCGTACCACTGAAGACAATCGCTTCCACCTCACTCAGCAACTCATCAAACTCCAGGCCTTTTGCACGGGCGATCTCATCAAGGGGGATCTGACGGTCTATGCTATGGATGATATTCACCTTCAGCATACTTCTCTTCACTACCGTCCTTACTCGCATCTCCTCCGGCCGCTGGATGCCATTCTCCTTGCAATACTTCTTGATCAACGAGCAAAAATCCTTGCCATAGTGCTTCGCCTTTCCCGCTCCGACTCCTTGGATCTGTTGCAGTTCTTCCAAATCTACGGGATACATAGTCGCCATCTGCTCCAAGGATACATTCTGGAAAATGACATAAGGAGGAACACCCTGTTTTTCTGCTTTCTCCTTACGAAGGCCCTTCAGCATAGCGAACAACTCCGGGTCCAAGGCTGCTGTTGCACCCTCTCCGGATTCATCATCCTCATCATCACGGTAATCATGGTCTTCTACGATCATGAAGGATTTTGGATGTGAGATAAAGCGTTTACCGGCAGCCGTCAATTTCAGGATGCCATAACTCTCGACATCTTTTTTCAGATAACCAGCCAGGATAGCCTGTCGGATCACCGGATTCCATAAATTTTCCTTCACGTCTTCTCCCATGCCAAACTCTTCTAACTGATCGTGCTTATGGGAGACAAGATTATCTGTTGCCCTGCCCTTGACAAAATCGATGATATAGTCCTGACGGAAGTTTTCTTTCAAGGCTTTCACTGCCCTCAAGACGATAAGCAAAGCTTTCTTGGCCTCAATTTTCTTCTTCGGATGGAGACAATTATCGCAGTTGCCACAATTGTCTTTCGGGTAATCTTCACCAAAATAGTGAAGCAGCATTTTCCGCCGGCAAACGGAAGATTCTGCGTATGCTGCTGTCTCCTGAAGGAGCTGCCTGCCAATATCCTGTTCCGCCACAGGCTTGCCCTCCATAAACTTCTCCAGTTTTTTCAAGTCTTTCTGGGCATAGAAAGCAATACAAATTCCTTCACCGCCATCCCGTCCGGCACGACCTGTCTCCTGATAATAACCCTCCAGACTCTTGGGGAAATCATAATGGATCACAAAACGTACATCAGGTTTATCTATCCCCATACCAAAAGCGATCGTAGCTACGATCACATCAATCCGTTCCATGAGGAAATCATCCTGGGTCTGAGAGCGTGTGGCTGAATCCAGACCGGCATGATAGGGAGCGGCTTTAATATCATTTACCTTCAGAACGGCAGCCAACTCTTCCACTTTCTTTCGGGAAAGGCAATAGACGATGCCGCTCTTCCCCGGATTCTGCTTGATGAACTTGACGATCTGGGTATCAATATCACTCGTCTTCGGACGCACCTCGTAATAGAGATTCGGCCTGTTGAATGAGCTCTTGAATTCCTTGGCGTCGGTAATTCCCAGGGTCTTCAGAATATCTGATCGAACCTTATCGGTAGCCGTGGCCGTCAGGGCGATAATAGGTGCACGCCCCAGAATATCGATTGCCTTACGGATATTCCGGTATTCGGGACGGAAATCATGCCCCCATTCAGAGATACAATGAGCTTCATCCACAGCGTAAAAAGAAATCTTCACATCCTTCAGGAAAGTGAACTTCACTTTCTTCACAATAACGGTATTGCCCTTGTCATCCTTTTCCTCTTCTTCTTTCAGTAAAGATTCTGGAGCTACATACAAGAGTTTAGTCACCCCGCTGAGGACATCATTCTTTACCTTTTCTACCTCTGATTTATTCAAAGACGAGTTCAGATAATGGGCCACGCCTTCTGACTCGCTCATCCCATTGATCACATCTACCTGATTTTTCATCAGGGCTATCAGTGGTGAAATGACAATAGCCATCCCATCCATAATCAAGGAAGGGAGTTGATAACACAGACTCTTGCCTCCGCCCGTAGGCATGAGGACAAAAGTATCGTTTCCTGCTATGAGGTTCCGGATAATCGCTTCTTGATCGCCTTTGAACTTATCAAAACCGAAAAAGTGCTTTAACTCTGCTGTAAGATTAACTTTTTTTTCCATATAACAAGCTGACTCATTTTTACCAATGAGTAGTTTTCTTCTTATTATTCCCTATTCGTCATCTCAATAAGAGAGCCCTTTCATCTGCACTGTTAATCCGTGGAACTTCTTCACGGATTAACAGGTGGATGCTTCCTGTCATGCAGAACGCAGATGGGCCCTGTCAAACTGAGTCTTGGCATAATCTAAGGTTACTTCAAACTTCTTGGTCTTTTTAGATGGAATTTCAAACATGGCATCCATCATGATGGACTCCACAATCGAACGAAGCCCACGAGCTCCAAGTTTGAAATCTATGGCCTTATCTACGATGAAATCAAACACATCCTCATCAATCACCAGATCAATGCCATCCATCTTGAACAATTTGACATATTGCTTGATGATCGAATTTTTGGGCTCTACCAGAATTCGTCTCAAAGCTGTACGATCCAGCGGCTTCAGATAAGTAAGTACAGGAAGCCGGCCAATCAACTCTGGAATCAGGCCGAAAGATCTCAGATCCTGGGGACGGATATATTGCATCAGGTCACCCTTGTCGATCTTTCTTGTGTTCTGGACAGAATTGTATCCCACCGTATGCGTATTCAACCGCTGTGCGATTTTGTTTTCGATGCCGTCAAAGGCTCCGCCACAGATAAACAGGATATTCTTAGTATTCACATGAATATATTCCTGATCAGGATGCTTCCTGCCCCCCTGTGGAGGAACATTAACCATCGTGCCTTCAAGCAACTTCAAGAGGCTTTGCTGTACTCCTTCCCCGCTCACATCACGGGTGATCGAAGGATTATCTCCCTTCCGGGCAATTTTATCAATTTCATCGATAAACACAATCCCCCGTTCAGCTGCATCCACATTATAATCAGCAACTTGAAGCAGCCGGGAAAGGATACTTTCCACATCTTCTCCCACATATCCAGCTTCAGTAAATACTGTAGCATCAACGATGGTAAAGGGTACATCAAGAAGTCGGGCAATGGTACGGGCAAGAAGGGTTTTCCCCGTCCCCGTACTTCCTACCATAATAATATTACTCTTTTCTATCTCTACTCCATCGTCATTGGCAGGCTGCTGCAAACGCTTGTAATGGTTATAGACAGATACGGACAAGTATTCCTTGGCTTCATCCTGTCCGATAACATAATCATCAAGATATTTCTTAATCTCTTTCGGCTTGGGAAGTTTCTTCAATTTAAAAGGATGTTGCTCCTTGGCAGCAGCATCCTCTTTAAGGATGCCTGACTGCCTGACAATATCATACGCTTGACGGGCACAATCCTCACAAATATAGCCGTTCAAACCTGAGATGAGGAGTTTCACTTCATCCTCGGATCTTCCGCAAAAGCTACAAACTTTCTTAGGCATAAAATTTATTCTTTCTTGTCGTCTTTCTTTTCCTTCACCTCATTCTCTTTCTTCGGTAAAAGGACTTTGTCAATCATCCCATAATCCTTCGCTTCCACAGCCGTCATCCAATGATTCCGATCACTGTCTTTCCACACCTTATCATAAGGCTGATGTGAATGATTAGAAATGATCGTATATAATTCTTTCTTGAACTTCTGGATTTCCTTCGCTTCGATTTCAATGTCAGAAGCTTGTCCCTGAACGCCGCCCAGCGGCTGATGAATCATCACACGACTGTGCTCCAGTCCCGAACGTTTCCCCTCTTTTCCGGACACGAGCAGGACTGCAGCCATGGACGCTGCCATGCCCGTACAGATGGTAGCCACGTCGCTGGAGATGAACTGCATGGTATCATAAATACCCAGACCGGCTGTCACACTTCCGCCGGGACTATTAATATAAATGGAAACATCCTTCCCTGGATCAGCTGAATCCAGATAAAGCAACTGAGCCTGCAAGGTGTTGGCTGCATAGTCGTCAATTTCCGTTCCCAAAAAGATGATGCGATCCATCATCAATCGTGAAAAAACATCCATCTGAGTAACATTTAACTGACGCTCTTCAAGAATATAGGGATTCAAGTATTGCTGTTGTGCCTTCACAACATCGTCCAGCACCATGCCATTCATGTTCAGTTTCTGAGTGGCATACTTCCTGAAATCACTTTTTATGTCCATTAATTTTCCTTTTTTATTTATTAGACAAATAAAGGGAGGACTTCAACCTTCCTTACTTTTTGGTTTTTGATTTTTAATCCGGCAGAAGATCCTTACTCCATCTCTTCTTATAGAAGAAATTACAGGTCCTTTCGTGAATGAAAACGATAAATTGTCGGGTGCTTATCATCATTGTCAATCTCCCAATGACAAAACAAAAGGGGTCATCGACCCTCCTTCTTTCATTCGTAGAAACAAAGATAGGAAAAAAAGTCGATAACCCTTTATAAAAAAGAAGTTTTTTTCTTAAAAAATATTATTCTTTCATCATCTTATTGAAATCATCCAAAGAGATTTCCTTAGGATCTAACTTAACGACTTTTTTCAAAGCCTCTGTAAGTTTCCGATCGACCGCGCGATCAACCAGTGCATCATTATTCTGGCTCTTCTTCAGCATCTCATCAGCATAATTGCTGATGTATTCTTCAGGAACATTATCCATACCATACTGAGCAAACTGTGCACGGGCGGCTTCCTTGGCGGTATCCTTCACATCACTTTCCTCAATTTTGATGCCATTCGCCTCAACCAACTGATTTTTAATCAACTGCCAGGTGAGCTGCTTGATGCTCTGATCATAGTTCTTATCTATGAATGCCTGGTCTTTATCCTTGTTGTTTGCCAGCATGATACGCTTGAGCAAAGCATCCGGATAGGTCAGTTTTCCAACTTTCTTCTCACAATGAGCACGGACATCTTGAATGAACTTATAGTCCGAATCCGAAGCCAGTTGGGCTTTTACACCTGCAGCTATCTTATCACGGAATTCCTTTTCACTCTTGACAACACCCTTGCCGAATATGCTATCAAAAAGCTCTTGGTTCACTGGATGCTTGACGAAGCGCTGGATTTCTGACACTTGAAAGGTTACATCAGTAGTATGGTCCTTGACCTCCTTACGATCAATCTTCAACAACGAAGACACCTCCGTATCATTGTCAGGATAAGCTTTTCGTGGATTGAAAGTAATAACATCCCCAAGTTTGACACCATCAAAGCATTTTTTCTGATCGTCAACCTTGATATATTTAGGCATAATGACAGCTTCATCAACAGAGATGCCGTCTTTCTTGGCATTCCCCTTTTCATCAAGTTCTACAAGATGTCCCTTAAGCATGTCACCATCAGCATAGTCCTTAGTCTGCTCATACTTGCCTGAACGGGAAGCGAACATATCCACTTGTTGATCCAGGAGTTTATCATCTACCGTAATCTGATAGTACTCAATTTTATCTCTGCCGGTAAGGGCTACCTTGAAATCTGGAGCCACGGCAACATCGAAAATAAAAGTATAGGGAGGTTCCTTAGCCAGATCCTGTGGCTGTTGCTTTTCAGAAGGCAGGGGCTCACCCAGCATCTGAATTTTTTGATCCTTCACATACTTGTAAATCTGGTTCCCTACAAATTTATTGATTGCATCTGCTTTTACGGAAGCGCCGAACTGGCGCTTGATCAGTCCCATAGGGACCATTCCCGGACGGAATCCTGGTTCTTTCGCACGCTTACGATAGTCCTTCAGTGTCTTCTCGACATCAGCTTTGTAATCAGGCTCTTCAACGGTCATCGTCAACAAACCATTGACTTTGTCGGGATTTTCAAATGAAATTTTCATCTCTGATGTATTTGTTATTTAATTAATTATGCAGCAATAGGAGTGCAAAATTACGCATTATTAGCGAATATTCCTAATAAAAGGTGAAAAATCTGCTTTTTAAATCATTGCATGGCTACTTCGCCATTTCCCCTTCCGATTCCTCCTCTGCTTCCTCATCCTCTACATTCGGTTTGAAGCGGCGATAGACAAAATTCTCACTCAAATAGTTCTTACGTACAATCGGGTTGACCGCAAGTTCTTCGGGCAGTCCCTGAAAGAGGATACGGCCTTCAAAAAGGAGATAGGCACGATCCGTAATGGACAGTGTTTCCTGCACATTATGGTCAGTGATCAAGATACCGATATTTCTATATTTCAAACGCCAGACAATGTGCTGAATATCCTCCACTGCAATCGGATCGACGCCTGCAAAAGGTTCATCAAGCATGATAAATTTCGGATGGATGGCCAGGCATCTGGCTATCTCTGTACGCCGCCGTTCTCCACCGGAAAGCCGGTCACCCTTATTCCGCCTCACCTTGGTAAGCCGGAATTCCTTGATCAAACTCTCCAGTTCTACAAGTTGTTGCTTATGAGAAAGCTTCGTCATCTCCAGAACTGACATAATATTATCTTCCACGCTCATTTTCCGGAAGACACTCGCTTCCTGCGGAAGATAACCAATACCGGCACGGGCACGTTTGTATACGGGATAGTCTGTTATCTCCTTGTCATTAATATAAACATGCCCGGCATTCGGCCGGATCAGTCCTGTGGTCATGTAGAACGATGTCGTCTTCCCCGCTCCGTTCGGTCCGAGAAGACCGACGATTTCGCCTTGCTTCACGTTGATGGTCACCTTATTTGCCACGGTCCGCTTGCCATATCTCTTCACAAGTCCGTCGGTTCTCAGGACAGACCGTTGCAGCGGCTGTACGTTCTGCCCTCCTCCGGCAACAGACTGTAACTTTTTTACCTGTTCCACATCTATATGATCCATAATCCCTTTATTTAGATGCAAAAATACGAAAAAAGAAGAGAATAACGTTGTCAAATCCAAAAACTATCAATTATATTGCAGTTTTTTATTAGATTTTGGTTACTTTTGCATACACAAACGTTTGGAGATACATATATGCTATTATTCAAGTGGCTTACAACATTCGGCAAGTATCTGACTCTCATGGGGCGATCGTTCTCCAGGCCTGACAGAATGCGAATGTTTTTGAAGAGGTACGTCAAGGAGATGCTGCAACTCGGTGTGAACTCCATCGGAATCGTCCTCCTGATTTCTTTCTTTATCGGTGCCGTAATCTGTATCCAGATCAAAGTCAACGTCCAGAGTCCCTGGATGCCTCGCTGGGTGTCTGGTTATGTCACGAGAGAGATCATGCTGCTCGAATTTTCCTCCTCCATCATGTGCTTGATCCTGGCGGGGAAAGTGGGTTCTAACATTGCTTCAGAACTGGGAACAATGCGGGTAACCCAACAGATAGATGCACTTGACATCATGGGGATCAATTCTGCTAATTATCTGATCATGCCTAAAATACTGGGGCTGATGACGATCATGCCTTTCCTGGTCATTTTCTCATCGGCCATGGGAATTCTCGGAGCTTACGGTACGGCTTATATCGGACATATCATCTCACCGGATGACCTGACTTTGGGAATCCAGCATTCATTCAATGAATGGTTTATATGGATGAGCATGATCAAAAGTTTGTTCTTTGCCTTTATCATTGCTAGTGTTTCCTCCTATTTTGGTTACACGGTGGAGGGTGGTTCTGTAGAAGTTGGCAAAGCCAGCACGAATGCGGTCGTCAACAGTAGTGTGCTCATCCTGTTCTCTGATATTTTCCTGACCCAGTTGCTTTCTTAGTCCTGAAGGGTGTTTTTTAAAGGCTTGAAATATGATAGAAGTTAAAGATCTGACAAAGAGTTTTGAGGATAAGACGGTTCTGTTCGATATCAATACTACATTCGAAACGGGTAAGACGAATCTGGTTATCGGACAAAGTGGATCAGGGAAGACTGTACTTATGAAGAATCTTATCGGACTGCTCAAACCGACCTCCGGACAGATCCTTTACGACGGGCGGAACTTTGTGGAGATGAGCAAGAAGGAGATGTCCATGATGCGGCGTGAAATGGGCATGATCTTTCAAGGAGGGGCGCTCTTCGACTCTCTGACGGTACAGGAGAACGTGCGATTCCCGTTGGATGTCTTTTCTAATAAAAACTTGAAAGAACGGATCAAAAGGGCGGAAGAATGTCTAGCCCGCGTAAACCTTCTTGATGCTGAGCACAAATACCCGGCAGAAATTTCAGGGGGTATGCAGAAGCGTGTGGCGATCGCACGGGCCATTGTCCTTAACCCGAAATATCTGTTTTGCGATGAGCCTAACTCCGGATTGGATCCCAAAACATCCATTGTCATCGATAAACTCCTTTCCGGGATCACGAAAGAATATAATATGACAACTATCATCAATACTCATGACATGAACTCTGTAATGGGGATCGGTGAAAATATCCTGTTCATTTACAAGGGACATAAGGACTGGCAAGGTACAAAGGAGGAGGTGATGAACAGTACCAACAAGCATCTCAATGACCTGATCTTTGCTTCAGACTTGTTCAAAAAGGTAAAGGAAGCGGAAACGAATGAGGATCAGGAAGAGAAATCATTGCGTTAAAAACTGAAGTCATCAGCGCATCATCCATTTTCCTTTATGCTCGACCATCGGAACAAGTATGTTTTCCTCCGTTCCATCTCCATAATAAAATTTCAAGAAAGCATTATCTGTATGGGAGACCGTATCGATCTTAGAATCGACAATATCTATTTTCTGAATCCCTTTATGAAGGGAATCCTGAGTACCGACAAACATTTTCGCATTGGCGATCAACTGCTCATGAAGAACTTTCGGGATAGGATAGGCATGATAGGTACCCTCAACGAAATCATTGACCTTCCCCTTCAGCAGTTGGTCATAATATCCCTTGGCTGTAATAGCAGCCATATCAGAGGGGTCAATCCGGTGATGGCATCCGTTTAAGAATGCCATCAGAAGGAAACCGACAAAAAGGAATAAAAGTTTTTTCATTATTTCTGACGGACAAAGACATTGATGGGACAACCATGCATTGACCAGTGCCCACGGATCTGGTTTTCGAGATAACGGCGGTAATTTTCCTTCACATACTGCGGAAGATTAGCATAAAACACGAATGAAGGGATCTGCGTATCCGGAATCTGCGTACAATATTTGATCTTTATGTATTTCCCCTTGATGCTCTGGGGAGGATTAGCTTCTATGATCGGAAGCATCACTTCATTCAATTTCGCCGTTCCCACATGTGTCTTGCGGTTCAGATAGACCTGTTTAGCCGTTTCAAGAACCTTGAAAATACGTTGCTTGGTAAGAGCAGACGCAAAAATGACTGGAAAATCCACAAACGGTGACATACGTCTGTAGATTGCATCCCTGAAAGTATCAATCACCTTCTGACTCTTATCCTCAACGAGATCCCATTTATTCACTACCACAACCAATGACTTGTTATTCTTCTGGATCAACTGGAAGATATTCATATCCTGTGACTCGATACCTTTAGTAGCATCCAGCATCAGTATACATACGTCACTATTTTCTATCGAGCGGATTGAACGCATGACTGAATAGAACTCCAGATCTTCGGTGACCTTGTTTTTCTTGCGGATACCCGCCGTGTCTACAAGATAGAAATCAAATCCGAACTGGGTATAACGTGTATAGATGCTGTCCCGTGTCGTACCGGCAATATCTGTCACAATACTCCTGTTCTCGCCTATCATGGCATTGATCAGGCTGCTCTTTCCTGCATTCGGACGACCGACCACAGCAAAACGGGGAATATCCTCGTCTATCTTTTCTTCTGGTGCATTTTTCAACTTCTGCAGGATCAGATCCAGCAGATCGCCTGTGCCGCCACCCGTAGCAGCACTGATGCACTGGGGCTCCCCCAGACCGAGTTGGTAAAAATCAGCAGCCTCATAATAATCTGAACTGTTATCCACCTTATTAGCCACCAGAATAACCGGAATATGGCTCCGCCGCAAGATCCTGGCCACATCTTCATCCCAGTCCGTAACGCCTGTTTCTATATCTACAAGAAACAAGATAAGATCTGATCTCTGACTGGCAACAACTACCTGTTTACGGATTGCATCCGCAAACACATCCTCTGAATTGACCACCCATCCTCCTGTATCTACGACCGAGAATTCCATACCATTCCAGGTACACTTGCCATACTGACAGTCACGAGTAGTCCCGGCCGTGTCACTCACAATAGCACGACGTGACTGGGTTAAACGATTAAAAAGAGTTGACTTGCCGACGTTTGGACGGCCTACAATTGCAACTAAATTTGCCATTTTCTGTTTAATTACTGAAGTTATACATTCTTCGGCCCTCTGAATCTTTTTCCATGCGCTCATAAATCGCATCTGATCCGGAGAGTTAGACCCTCATCCATTCAGGGCCATCCTAAATACTAAAATCTCAAGAAACAAAAGTTATCATCATTGAAACCTCTGTTCTATTTGGGATTATACCCAAACAGGTCCAGCTCATGCGCTGAACTCCTCCAGTCTTCATCGACTTTTACCAGAAGTTCTAGATATACCTTCTTCCCGAAAAACTTTTCTAGAGCTTTTCTTGATTCTGTTCCTACTTTTTTCAAGGCTATGCCTTTATGTCCAATGATAATGCCCTTCTGCGAATCACGCTCCACATAGATTATGGCATGAATATGAATGATCTTTTCAGCTTCCTTAAACTCATCCACATGAACTTCCACAGAGTAAGGGATCTCCTTATCATAATAGAGCAGGATCTTTTCCCGGATGATCTCACTGACAAAAAAGCGGGCGGGTTTATCCGTCAACTGGTCTTTATCGAAATAGGCGGGGTTCTCCGGTAACAGCTCCTTAATGCGCTTGAGAAGAACATCAATGCCAAACTTATTCTGAGCTGAGATCGGAAGGATCTCTGCATCAGGCAGCAGGCCATGCCACTGGTCAACAAGATCACCCAGGACCTTCTGGTCCACAAGATCTATCTTATTGATCAAAAGCAACACTGGAATGGTCATCTCCCTCACCTTCTCCAGAAAGTCCATGTTCTTCTCAGGATCCTCTACAACATCCGTTACATACAATAAAATATCTGCATCCGACAGTGCTGACTCTGAGAAGGCAAGCATGTACTCCTGCATCTTATAATTTGGCTTTAACACTCCCGGGGTATCAGAGAAAACGATCTGACAATCCTGATCATTCACAATTCCCATGATACGATGACGCGTCGTCTGGGCCTTAAACGTAGCTATCGAGATACGTTCACCCACCAGCCGGTTCATTAACGAACTTTTTCCTACATTGGGATTACCGACGATATTTACAAAACCCGCTTTAAACATAAGCTTTCTGATATGCTGTTGCTCTTATTCATTCTCTGACAAAAAAGCGCATCTTCCAAAAGAATGACGAAAGATGCGCTTTTCCTTATTGTTAGTGATACTCATTTCTTGGTAGGAGCTGCTACTTCGGCTCCATCATAAGCCCATTTATAATACGAGGCTCCATGAACAAATCCAGCACCAAAAGCTGTAAAAATGATATTATCACCCTTTTTCAACTTACCTTCCGCATCCCAAAGAGCCAACGGAATGGTAGCAGAACTGGTATTGCCATAATGATCAATATTCACTACCGTCTTTTCCAGAGGCACGCCGGCACGCCGGCATACTGCCTCAATAATACGGAAATTAGCCTCATGGGGAATCACCCATTGAATATCATCAGCCGTGAGATGATTGTCTTTCAGTATTTTCATCACATCATCACTCATATCCGTTACAGCATAACGAAATACGGTACGACCTTCCTGATAGATATAATGCAAACGATGATCAACGGTAAAGCGTGAAGCCGGACAGACAGAACCACCTGCCTTCATGTGCAGGAAGGGAAGCCCCTTCCCATCCGTACGAAGGAAAGAATTCTGCAATCCGATCCCCTCTTCTTCCGTTCCTTCCACCAGAACCGCTCCTGCACCGTCTCCAAAGAGCGTACAGGTAGAACGGTCGGTATAATCAACTACCGAAGACATCTTGTCCGCTCCAATGACAATAACTTTCTTGCAACGCCCGCTTTCAATCATGCTTGCAGCTATATTCAGCGTATACAAGAAGCCACAACAAGCTGCAGAGAGATCAAAGGCAAAGGCATTCTTCAAGCCTAACTTGCCCAGTACGATAGAAGCTGTAGAAGGGAACGGATAATCAGGTGTCGTCGTCGTAACGATGAGGGCGTCAATCGTATCTGGATCCACGCCGGTCTTCTGGAGTAATTGCTTGGCAGCTTTACGGGCCATATAACTCGTGCCTAAACCTTCCTCCGTCAGAATTCGACGCTCTTTGATTCCCACGCGAGTCGTAATCCATTCATCGTTGGTATCTACCATGCGGGATAACTCCTCATTGGTGAGGATATAATCAGGTACATAACCTCCAACACCTGTGATTATTGCGTGAACCTTTCCCATTATTCAGCTGCTTCCTTTACAATTGCAACTTTGCCCCGGTAATAACCGCAAGAAGGGCAAACTTTATGATACTCATAATAAGCTCCGCAATTCGGACATACTGCCAGTGTAGGAGCTATTGCCTTATCGTGAGTTCTTCTCTTCAGTGTACGACTCTTAGACTGTCTTCTTTTAGGATGTGCCATAATACTTTAAAATTTAATGTTTTATTTTTTTGTCTTTAATTTATCGAGGGCAGCCCAACGCGGATCGGTTTCCTCCCCTGTATTTCCATCGCTGCTTCGGGTAGCAGAAAGTTCATTGAGCTTTTCGATCATGGCAGGATTGCATTTTCCAGGTGCATGCACGTGCCTGATGGGAATATTAAGAACTATCAACTCATAAATGTACCACGAGATATCGAGTATTCCTTCTTCCTCTCTTACTATCACGAGATCATCATCATCTGAGACGCCCTCACCGAATTTCGCCACCATTTTACTTGCCGCATCTATCGGCTGATCCATATCATCCAAACAGATGTCGCAAGGTATACACACGCTTCCCTGAATATGGAAATGGAGTTCGAAGACATCATCTACCCGGTAAATGGTTAGATTGACTCCTAACTCCCCGCGATGCACCTCAGAAGCATGAATAGCTTCAAAGTACTCGCCACCCAGCTGAAATGTAAAGGGATTCGCCCCCTCACCTAAAGCCTTCAAGTCAATATGAAATGGCGCCAAACTATACATAACGTACAATTTACGATCTGCAAAGGTACGAATTATTTCTGATATAATATAATTTTATAGTTAAAAATCAATGTTTTCAGACTCCTGGATAATGGTTTGGATTCTCCTCTTCCTCAAGAAGAGGAATAAAGCACAATGGTTTCCCACGTTCTCCCTGAAGCCCTGACATGAAAAGGGGCCCGGGATGCAGTATCCTGCTTCCCGGGCCCCTCTCTTCCTTTTCTTTCCTTATTCTTGATAAAAAGGAGGCGGCTGCCTACTCTCCCGCATTGCATTGCAGTACCAT
>NZ_BAACAN010000028.1:0-31093 GCF_054687055.1 Segatella asaccharophila
AGATGACTTCTTCGCTATACATTCCATCGCCGATACGGCATGGAAGAACAATCAATCTCAATACAATGCCATTGCTACCATCCTATCTTTATAGGATGGCACACCTTGGGTATGGCTGAATAGTTACAATAGGGTGACAGATTATAAGTAAATTTCGGATTGATGTGCATATATTCAAGTGTAAAGGAGGTGTTACGTGCACTGTTCAATCCCGGGTTACCATAACTTTCTGCGGTCGGAGTGCTTACGTCAGCAGGGTCCAAATAGGAAATTCCCGGACGGTTAATGGTGGTTGCATAACTGATTTTCAAGGAATTGAACATGTTGAAATTGTATTTTATGCTTGCTGATGGGACCCAGTCGTTCAGGTTCTTGTGAAAGTTCTGCCCGCTTTTATCGGGATATTTAGCATCCAGATAACTGTATTCATATCTCAGTCCGGCACGGGCTGACCATTTCTTGTTGGCATACACCCATTCACCGTAGCCTGCTGCAATCTGAGTGTTGTGGTCGAATTTGTTATAAATGCTGGCAGACGAACCGTCATAAAGCATTGACGTGTTACTGTTATTTTCACGGTTAATATATTTGGCCCCTATTTCCATCTTGTTGTACTTTAAGAAAGGACGGACATAATCGAGTTGGAAGGTGTGTTCTATGAAGTGCTCTTTCTGGTTTTTATCATATCCGCTGTAATCTACCGGCATGTTAACCATATTACTGTATGTCGTCTGTTCATTGTTTACGCTTCGTGTGGTCGACAGCATATAGGAAGCGGTCAGGACTTCACCGTCAAGTTTGGTCTTGTGTTGATAGTCCATTCGTCCGTTCAGATTGTAGTCGTCATATTTCGGGGTCCACAGACGGGTGTCATATTGGTAAAGAATATTCTGATTCGCATCTGTCATACGGTCTGTACCGTTTGAATTTACTTTTACTTTATAGTAATATCCTCCAAAAGAAAGGGTGAACAGATTTAGGGAATCGATCGTATAACTGGCATTGAGGTTGCCGTAATGCACGTTTACTGGATTATTCCCGAACATTGAGGAGTAGCGGGTGTCCCCGGAGTTCTTGAAGAATGTATCACTATGCTGTTTGTTCTGAGTTGCTCCTTTGGGAGCATAAACATAACCGTAATTGACCGAGAAGATTAGTTTGCCTGTTTGTGCCGTAATATATCCATTCTCATTTGAGCTTCCGTGCAGGACATCTACCGCGGAACCCAGGGTACCGGTTACTCCATTTATCTTGGCATCATCGTTCATGACGATATTCAGGATGTAATGCGTACCCTCGGCGTCTTCTTTCGCCCCCGGATCGGTGATGACCTCAATCCTCTTGATCATCGTCGCGGGAATGGACTTGAGTATCAGGCTGGCGTTGCCACCGGAAAAACTCGGGTCAGGGTGACCGTTGCGATAGATTTTAAAATCACCGCTGCCCTTGACTTTAATGTTATCTTGTCCGTCAACGGAAACCATCGGCACTTTACGAAGCATCTCAAGGGTGTTCATCGCCCTTGAATCCTTGTCATGCTGTACATCGTATGACATCCTGTCAATATCATTTTTGATCAGTTTGCGTTGTGCGTTTACCGTAACCTCTTGAAGGTTGAACTGCTTAAAGTATTTACTGGAGTCCTTCTTTACAGAATCGACTTCTGCCGGACGAGATTTTAGGGAAGGATCTGATGGATCTCCCGGAAAGGAAGTTGACCGCTTTGCTTCGGTTTGAGCAAAAGCTGCTGTAGAAAAAGCCAGAATAATAATTTGTAGTAAGATTTTTCTCATTTTCTTGATTTTATAAACTGTATGGTTAGACGCAACGGATTCTTGATTAGTTGCAAAATAAAATGGTTTTTTCTGCTTTTTTTAAGGGCTTTTTTCCGAACATATACAGTTATCTTTGATTTTTTCCGTAGTGGGGAAGAGTTTCCTAAATCTGTCATCTATAACTTCTTGTCTTTTCATCAAAAGAGTTTTTATCATCTAAATACCAAATGTGAGGTTAGGTTCATACTTGCTGTTTGAGGACCGAAATATAAAAAATAGATTCAATTTGTTTCCTGATTGGAAAGAATTTTATATCTTTGTTCGTAGAATTTTTAAATAACCTGATCATGAAAAATGCCAGACTCTTTTTATGTTTGTTTGTTGTTCTCCTTTCAGCTTGTAGCGCTGAGAGTGATGATAGATTTTCTGAAACTACAAGGAATGACTCCAGATCCGTTCAGCGTCTTCTTGGAACATGGGTAGCTGATTCTTTGAGATATAGGGAGGAAAACGGCGGGACGGTGTGGACGAACTGGGAAAACACAGAGCCGGATACGATAACTTTTTCAGCGGATAGTGCTTATTTTGGATTTACCGATAAGGAGGAGATCTCGGGCTCGTATCCTTATCGGAGGAAGGAAAACAAACTGATTTTTGATGAGGTCGGACTGGACTGGAAGATCAGGCCGGAGGGTGGATTGTTCTTGCAATTCAGCTCTCTACAAGAAACAGACCAGTATCTTTATCATAAGATAGAATAGGAAATCGCAGTATTTATGGACATGAAAAAAGCCTTGATAGCAGTTGTAACCAACTGATAATCAAGACTTATACTTGTAGTCGGGATGACCAGACTTGAACTGGCGACCTCGCGCCCCCCAGACGTGTGCGCTACCAACTGCGCTACATCCCGAAATCTTTTAAGTGGCGCTTGTACCGCAACTTTCTATCGAGAGTGATCCGCATGGGGTTCGAACCCATGACCCCAACATTAAAAGTGTTGTGCTCTACCAACTGAGCTAGCGGATCTCTTAAAGCCTCTTTGAAAGGCGACTGCAAAGGTACAACGTTTTTTTGAAATGCCAAAATTATTATTGCTTTTTTTGCCACTCATAGGCTTTTTCTGCCTCTGGAGATCGCCCCGGAAGATGATATTAAGGCTCTTTCCCCCTATTGACGGATGCAGGCTTGTCCTGAGATGCTCCCTTCTCTTTCTGGCCGGTAGGCCTGGTCTTTGGCGTCGTATCTCCGCTTGAAGTTGGTATCGGTACCGGACTCCTTCCGCTCAAGTCAATATCCGATCGGTCTTTGGTCACGTAGCGCTGCCAGTAGGCGATGAGGATCGTTGTCAGAGGCAGAGCAATAATCACCCCGATAAAACCGAGAAGTTCGCCCCAGACTGAAAGGCTGAGAAGGAGAATCGCCGGGTTGAGCCCCATGGCTTTCCCCATGACCTTAGGAGTGACGACCATGTCTGAGATAACCTGGGCGACGGCGAAGACGATCAGAGCTTCACCGAAGATAAGGAAGAAATTCTGCCCGGTGTCGGCAGCTTTCAGCATGGCTAAAAAAGCAGTAGGGATCAGAGCAAAGGCATGCATGTAAGGGATGAGATCAAGGAGCCCGACAAGTATCCCCATTCCGATGGCCACAGGAAAGCCGATAATCGTAAAACCGATACAGAACATGATACCCATGATAAGGGCTACCAGTCCCTGACCCCTGACATAATGGTTTAATTCCGTGGCAACATCACTTGCCAGTTCATGCCAGAACGGACGGTTCTTCTTTGGGAAAATCTTGATCCATGAATCCGTAAGGTATTCATAGTCAAGAAGAATAAAGAACAAGTAGACCAGAGTGAAAAGTGCTGCTATAATACTGAGGATGACATTGGCCGTCTGGCCGAGAACGGTGAAGACCTTAGGCATGGCAATCTTTATGGCATCAGAAAAGTCCTTGCTTTTGAAGATCTTCTCCAGCATCCCTTCATTGTTGACAAACCAGTTTTTGATTACGGCTGTCAGATTGTTGGTATGAGTGGTACTGTTCAGCCATTTTCCCAAGATGTCTCCTAATTTCCCAAATTGTTCAATCATAGGAGGGATGATAGCATAGATGATCCCTGCAAGGATAGCTATCACGAGGATGAGGGTGAGGATGATGGCGATGACCCGCACATGCACATGGAGCTTATACTGTACAAAATGTACAATCGGGTAGAGGAGATAAGCCAGGACCCATGCGACGAAGAAAGGTATCAGTACCGCTTTCAGGTAATTCGTGAAATAGAGGACGGTGAGAATAATTAAGACTACACCTGCCCAACGGATGAATTTATCAAAAGTAATCTTTTGTTGTGGCATATCATTTTCCAGTTATATTTCGTGGTCTTTTTATAAGAGAGAAATAAGATTCTAAACACTGAGTGGGGAATGCAGCCTTTTCGGTAGATCATTAAATAGGATCATGGAGACGTGTGTCAACCTTTTCCTGTTGCTGTTCTTCTTTCATGACTTTCTGGTAGCACTCACGGCACAAAGGTTCATACTCCTCCCTCTCTCCTAGTAATACACGTTTATCATTATGCACAAGTCGGTGGCTGATATAGGCCTGTGCCCCGCAGCGTACACAGATTGCATGCACTTTTGTCACTTCGTCGGCGATGGCGCAAAGTCCGGGCATGGGACCGAAAGGATTACCTTTATAATCCATATCCAGGCCCGCAACGATCACACGTACCCCATTGTTTGCTAATGTATTGCAGACAGGGATCAGTCCTTCATCGAAGAATTGTGCTTCATCAATGCCTACGACCTCTAAGTCGGAGGCCAGAAGCAGAATGCTGGCGGACGTATCGACAGGAGTAGAGATAATGGAGTTGTGGTCATGGCTGACAACATCATGATTAGAGTATCGTGTGTCCATCGAGGGCTTGAAAATCCCTGTCTTTTGTCGGGCGAACATTGCTCTTCTCATGCGTCGGATCAGTTCTTCAGTCTTGCCTGAGAACATTGAACCGCATACTACTTCTATTCTCCCAGGCTGGTGTGCCTCCCCTGCTAAATTTTCCATCATGATTGTTGCAAAGATAATGCTATTTAGAGAAATTGCAAAATAAAAGGACCCTTATTTTGCCTTCTCTGTCCATCTTGCGGGCTGAGTCCTGTTTCCAGGCATGCTAAAGGCCTGTCCGGGGATTTCTGCCAGCGATAAGGGCGGATAACCGAGAGATGGATTTTCCTTTCATATATTCCTTTTCGGGTCTGGTAGGAGATCAATTATGATGTAACTTCCTAAAAATTGTAAAGAAATGGTAGCTTTTTTTGCTTAGTAACAATTTAATTCCTATTTTTGCATAAACTAACTATGGGTATATTGTATATCGTGCCTACTCCGGTAGGTAATATGGAAGATATGACGATTCGAGCCATTCGTATCCTGAAGGAAGCTGATACTGTGCTGGCAGAAGATACACGTACGTCGGGTATCCTGTTACGGCATTTTGGCATTAAGAACCGATTGGTCGCCCATCATAAATTTAATGAACATGGTACGACGGCTGGTATCATTGACCGTCTGAAGGCGGGTGAAACGATCGCTCAGATCAGCGATGCGGGGACCCCGGGCATTAGTGATCCTGGCTTTTTCCTGGCTAGGGAGGCCATTAAGGCGGGTGTTACCGTCCAGACCTTGCCGGGAGCAACAGCTTGTATACCTGCCTTGGTCTCATCGGGACTGCCTTGTGACAGATTCTGCTTTGAGGGCTTTCTCCCTCAGAAGAAAGGGCGTCAGGGACGACTGGAATCCTTGCGGGATGAGACCCGGACGATGGTGTTCTATGAATCACCTTATCGTGTGCGAAAGACTCTGCAACAATTTGCGGAGATCTTCGGGGAGGACAGACGGGCGAGCTGTTGCCGTGAAATTTCAAAAATCCATGAAGAAAGTATACGGGGAACTTTAAGTGAACTGATCCAGCATTTTGAAAAGGTGGAACCGCGTGGAGAGTTTGTTCTGGTCGTTGCCGGCAAAGACTCTTCTCTTGTAAAGGAGGAGCAAAAAATGGAGAAGCAGGCTGGGCGAAAGCGAAATAAAGAATTGAAGATGCGGGAGACGGAAGGAGTGGAAGATTTAAGGGTTGATCAGAAAACTGTAAAATAGAATTAAAAAAATCCAGGAAGAAAGGAGTGGAGTAGTTCTGAAAATCGAATGGATAAGTTGATCATAATAAGGACTTAAAATAAATTCAACAATGAGAAAATTTATGTTATTGGCCTGTCTTGCAACAGCCCTGTTGTTAACAGGTTGTAAGCAAGAGAAAAAAAAGGCCCCTAACCTGATAAAGGTGGAGCAGAATGATTCTTTGAATAAAATCATTGCTCAGAAAGATAATGAAATCAATGATATGATGGGTACTCTGAATCAGATTGATGATGGGTTCCAGCAGATCAACGAGGCTGAGAATCGTGTTAATCTCGAAAAATCCGGTGAGGGGGCTGACAGATCCCAGCAGTTGAAGGAAAACATACAGTTTATTGCCAACCGGATGAGAATGAACCGTACACTTATTTCCAAATTGCAAAATCAGTTGGCTAGCAGTTCTTTCAAGAATGAGCAGCTCCGGGCTACCTTGAAGAAGACTATCCATAATCTGATGAAACAACTCAACGAGAAGGATCAGCAGTTGCAGGAACTCCGCGTGGAACTGGATGCGAAGGATATTCATATCTCTGAACTGGATGAGACAATTAATAATCTGAATACGAATGTCAATGATTTGCAGACTCAGAACACGCAGAATGGGGAAACCATCTCGGCCCAGGACAAGCAACTGAATACGGCCTGGTTTGTGTTTGGCACGAAAAAGGAGCTGAAGGAACAGCATATCATCGAGGGTGGAAAGGTGTTGCAGGCAAACTTCAATAAGAATTATTTTACGAAGATTGACATTCGGAATAGCAGGGAGATCAAACTCTATTCCAAGAGTGCGAGAATACTCACCATACACCCGTCCGGAAGTTATAGTCTGGCTAAGGATGCAAATAAACAGTATGTGCTGAAGATCACGAATCCTCAGATCTTCTGGAGCACGAGCAAATATCTGGTGATCCTTGTCAAATAAGGATTTGTAAGGGGATTCTCGTCGGGAGAGGGCTCTCTACTTGAGGGGACAAGAAAAAGCCTTTGATAACCAATCACGTTATCAAAGGCTTTTTCTTGAAAAGGGGGTAAGCTATTGACGGAATGATCTCCGCTCCCTGAAAAAATCCTGCATGAGTGCTCTGCATTCTTTTTCCAGAATATCAGTGGTGACCGTTGTCTTCGGGTGTAATACCAGAGGCGCAAATTTGTGGTATCCCCGCTTTTCATCATGAGCTCCGAAGACCAGACGGAGCACTTGCGCCCATCCGATGGCAGCTGCGCACATGGCACATGGCTCGACGGTGACATAGAGGGTACAGTCGATCAGGTATTTTCCGTTCAGAGCATCTGCTGCTGCCGTGATGGCTTGCATCTCTGCATGAGCAGTAACATCATGGAGGGTCTCAGTCAGGTTGTGTGCCCGGCTGATGATATGGTCCTTACAAACGACAATGGCACCTACCGGAACTTCTCCCTCGGCTGCAGCTTGTCGGGCCTCGGCGAGGGCCTTACGCATATAGTCCTCATCTTTCCTTTGCTGTTTTCTGACTTTATCGTCTGATGGCTGACTTTCTTTCTTCCTGTTATCCATAACATTGATCGTATTTGATGCCCGGGGGCAAGAGATCATCTTGGATCTTCCCTTGCCTGTTGACTTGCCTTTTACAGAATTCCTTTTCTATACTCTTGCAAATTTAATCATTTTTACTTGACTGTCAATGAGAAAATTGCTATTTTTGCATATCATCTAACCTAAGATACAGGACACATGTCAGAACATAATGAGCGAGGTGCATGGGGAGAAGAGTTGGCTTCCGTCTATCTCCGGCAAAAGGGGTATACCATTCTTGACCGGGACTGGCATCAGGGAAAGCGCGACTTGGATATTGTCGCTCTGGACGAAGAGGGACAGACTCTTGTCTTCGTGGAGGTGAAAACGCGTCAGAATGCTGACTACCAGAGTCCGGAGGAAGCTGTGGATGATCAGAAAATATGCAATCTGGCCTCTGCTGCAGATGCTTATATCAAAAGTCGGAAAATCAATCTTCATGATGTCCGTTTTGATATTATTTCTGTTATCGGCCGCGGACCCCTGCCGGATCGGATCGACCATATCGAGGATGCCTTTAATCCTCTGTTGATTTTAGGGAGAAACAGGAAGAAACGGCGACGCTTTTAAGATATGAAGAAATGATGAAAACAAAAATAATTAAATTAAAAGAGACAGATTCGACCATATCGTATCTGAAGAATTATCAGCCGCAGGTCGATGAGGAAATGACCGTCGTAGTGGCTGATTACCAGTCTGCCGGACGTGGTCAGGGAACGAACAGTTGGGAGAGTGATCCGGGCAAAAACCTATTGTTCAGCATTCTGGTCCATCCGGTGAATGTGCCCGTTGCCCGTCAGTTCTTGTTGTCTATGGCTGGGGCTGTGGCCTTGAAACAGGTATTAGACCAGTATGCAGGGGTTTTTACTATGAAATGGCCCAATGATATTTACTGGAGAGATAAGAAAATCAGTGGCACCTTGATAGATACGTCCTTGTCCCGGCAGCATATCCGCGATTGTATCTTCGGCATTGGCATTGATGTAAACCAGACCGAGTTCCACAGTGATGCTCCTAATCCTATATCACTCTGCCAGATTACCGGCAAGGAAATTTCCCGTGAGGATCTCTTGAAAAAGATCATTAAGACGTTTCAGGATGTCCTCAAAATGATAGACGATGGGGATTATACGGATATAGCTGCTCTTTACCATCAGTCCCTCTATCATGGCAAAGGGTACCATCGGTTTCAGGATCAGAAGGGAATTTTTGAAGCCGGCATCGTGGAAGTTGAAGATGACGGGCATCTGGTCTTGCATGATCATGAAGGGGTGATCCGGGAGTATGCGTTCAAGGAAGTCAGGTTCTTGGACTGACTGGCTTTCACGGGGACCAGATGGTTTTCTGAAGGCTGATGGAGTTGTGGTGATTATTAATTAAAAATACAGATATGGTAAGATTTAAAAGAATACTGCTGAAGTTAAGCGGTGAGAGTCTGATGGGTAAACAAGGCTTCGGAATTGATCCGGAAAGACTTTCTGACTATGCCCGTCAGATCAAAGAGGTGCATGATATGGGTGTTCAGATAGGCATCGTCATCGGTGGCGGGAATATCTTTCGTGGGCTGAGTGGAAGTCAGAAAGGCTTTGACCGTGTAAAGGGTGATCAGATGGGAATGTGTGCGACGGTCATTAATTCTCTTGCCCTCAGCAGTGCCCTGGAGTCTGCCGGTGCAAAGACAAAAGTGCTGACAGCTATCCGCATGGAACCGATTGGTGAATTCTATAGCAAGTGGAAAGCAATAGAGGCCATGGAGTCTGGTTTTATCTGTGTCTTTTCTGCCGGCACGGGAAATCCTTATTTTACTACCGATACAGGTGCCTCTCTCAGAGGAATTGAGATCGAAGCTGAAGTGATGCTGAAGGGAACGCGCGTTGATGGTATTTATACCGCTGACCCGGAGAAAGACAGGAACGCCAGAAAATTCACGGAGATCACCTATGATGAGATCTATACCCGTGGACTTAAGGTAATGGATCTGACGGCTACTACGATGTGTAAGGAAAATGGCCTCCCTATTTATGTCTTCGACATGGATGTCTATGGTAATCTGAAGAAAGTGATGGGGGGAGAGGAAATAGGCACCTTAGTGCATAACTGACATGTATTTTCCTCTCCAGAAGGATAGAATAAAAGGCTCATGGTGATCTATTTGATTACAATGGGCCTTTATCTGTTTTACCTCGCTGTATTATCTTCTTTTGACTGATGTTTCTCTTTTTGCATCAAGACAGAGTGAGATGATGAAATAGCAAAGGATGATCAGCCACCAGGCTTTCAATATCCCCATCAGGATAATCAGAAGGACGGCAAGGAGAATAAAACTGTAACGTACTTCATTGTCCTTCCAGCCCCAATGCTTGAATTTCAAGGCAAACATCGGGATCTCGCTTACTAATAGCCAACTGGTGATAAAAACCATGATCAGTATGGCGATCCAGGAAAATCTTTCGTTCATCCAACCTGGATTGTAATTGATCAACGCTCCCCAGAAAAGGGCATTCGCTGGCGTCGGCAGTCCGATAAAGGAGGTTGTCTGCCGCTTGTCAATATTAAATTTCGCCAATCTGAGGCCGGAAAAGGCGGCCATGATAAAGGCGAGAAAAGGAATCAACTCTTTAATGGAATTGAGGAAGCCTGGATATTCCACAATTCCTAACTGCCAGAAAATCATACTTGAAGGAGCTACGCCGAAGGTGACATCATCAGCCAGGGAATCGAGCTCTTTGCCGATGGGTGAGGATACTTTCAGCAGTCTTGCGCTCATTCCGTCAAAAAAGTCGAAGATTGCTCCAATGATGATCCATGTCAAAGCCCATCCCGGATTTCCTGCCAGGGCGAATGTCGTGGCTACACAACCCGAAAAGAGGTTCCCACAGGTCAGTGTGTTAGGGATGTTCTTTTTGATAAAACCAGTCATATTACTTCAATTTTGCGATGATGGTCTGATCTCCTGTCGTCGCCTGACCCAGTTTTACACATACTTCTGTGCCTAATGGGAGATAGACGTCCACACGGGAACCAAACTTGATAAAGCCCAGATGCTCGTCGATATAACATTCTTCGTCAGCCTTGGCATAGGTGACGATACGCCGTGCGACTGCTCCTGCAATCTGGCGGCAGAGGACATCCTGTCCGCCGGATGTCACGATCATCGTATCGGCATGCTCGTTCTCCTCACTTGCCTTGGGCAGCCAGGCTTTGTGATAATTACCGTTCTGATGGCGGATGAATTTGACCTTTCCGTCTACTGGAAACCAGTTGACATGAACATTCCACAAACTCATGAAGATGGAGATAAGGATCCGGCGATCGTGGAAATATTCATTCTCATCTACCTCTTCGATCACGACGACACGCCCATCGGCAGGTGCGACGACAAGATCCCCCGTATCTTCAACGTTGAGAAACCGCGCCGGACTCCAGTAAAAGTTGAGTATAATTCCATAGCAGACTCCAAATATGGCTACGAAGCACCAGAATGGGATCTTCGTCTCAAAACAATTCCAGAGTATTGCTGCAATCACTGCGAGAGCAATACCTCCGTAAAAGAGTTGATTGGTACCTTCGCGGTGAATTCTGATTTTCCTAATTTTCCTTAATTTCCGTTTCATTCAGGTTGGAATTACGTTGAATACCTTTTAGCCATTATCTTTCAGGTTTGACTTCAGGGAAGGGATAGCCTGATCCTTATGTCCGGAATTTTTAATCGGTTACGAAATGTTCTTTTCCAATGATTGCCTTATTCCTTAATACTCTCATTCGAATAGTAGAAAGAATGAATAAGACTCCTTGTTCTGTGGATCGAATCGTAAATCTGTAAGATCAGAAAATTCTGTTTATATTCATTTATAATGAATGGCTTTAACTTTTTATTCAAATGGTTTTTATTCGACTGCAAAGTTAATTCTTTTTTTAGATAACAACAAATTTTGAAGTTATTCTTTTGGCTGTCTCATGAATTAACCGTAACTTTGAAATCCGAAATCTGAAATCAATGCAAGACTTTATTCATTTACATGTCCATACTCATTATTCTATTCTGGACGGTCAGTCCAAGGTTCCTTATCTGGTAGACAAGGCCATTAAGGATGGAATGAAGGGTATGGCGCTCACAGACCATGGGGTCATGTTTGGCATTAAAGAGTTTGCCGATTACTGTAATAAAATCAACAAAAACCGCAAGGAAGAGGGGAAAGAACCTTTTAAGCCCATCTTCGGATGTGAGATGTATGTTGCCCATCACCATAAGGAAGATAAAGTGAGGGAGAATGGGGATAACAGCGGCTATCACTTGATCGTCCTGGCAAAAAACTATCACGGATATAAGAACTTGATCAAACTGGTGTCACGATCCTGGGTGGATGGTTACTATTACCGCCCGCGGACGGACCGTGCTGACTTGGAGAAATATCATGAGGACTTGATCGTCAGTTCGGCTTGCCTGGGCGGGGAAGTCCCTTCTAAGATCCTGAAGGGGGACATCGCGGGTGCTCGTAAAGCCTGTGAGTGGTATCATCATCTTTTCGGAGATGATTATTATCTTGAGCTGCAGCGTCATGAGGTGAAAGATCCGGAGATCATTGCTAATAGGGAAACTTTTCCTCTGCAGCAGAAGGTCAATAAAGTGCTTATCCAGTTTGCCGGAGAATATGGCATCAAACTGATTTGTACGAATGACTGCCATTTCGAGGATAAGGAGACGGCTGAGGCTCACGATCATCTGCTTTGCCTGGCTACGGGAAAGGATCTGGATGATCCGAACAGGATGCGGTATACGAAACAGGAATGGTTCAAGACCCGTGAGGAGATGAACGAGATCTTCTCTGATATTCCTGAGGCTTTGTCCAATACGATGGAGATATTCAATAAGGTGGAGTTCTATAGTATTGAACATGCTCCGATTATGCCTAATTTCCCTATTCCTGAAACCTTTGGTACAGAGGAAGATATACGGAAGAAATATTCCCATGAGGACCTTCTGAAAGAATTCTCTTCTGATGAAAATGGGGAGCATACCCTTCCTCATGAAGAGGGACTGAAGAAGATTGACAAACTCGGTGGCTGGGAGAAGGTCTATCGTATTAAATTCGAGGCTGAATACTTGTCTAAGTTGACTTATGACGGAGCTAAGACCCATTATGGAGATCCTCTTTCTGAGGAGGTGTCTGAGCATATCAAGTTTGAGCTGCACGTGATGAAGACCATGGGATTTCCCGGATACTTCCTTATCGTACAGGACTTTATCAATGCGGCCCGTAATCAACTAGGGGTAATGGTGGGACCTGGGCGTGGCTCCGCGGCTGGTTCTGTCGTGGCTTATTGCCTGGGCATCACCAAGATCGATCCGTTGAAATATGATCTCCTGTTTGAACGTTTCTTGAATCCTGATCGTGTCAATCTTCCTGATATTGATACTGACTTTGATGATGATGGCCGTGGAAAGGTCCTTCGGTGGGTGATGGATAAATATGGGCATGAGAACTGTGCGCACATCATCACCTATAGTAGTATGGCTACTAAGAATTCTATCAAGGATGTTGCCCGCGTGGAAAAACTTCCTCTGGATAAGGCTAATGCGCTTTGTAAGGCCATTCCTGACCGGTTGCCGGATGGCATGAAGATGAACTTGACCAATGCGATCAAATGCACTCCTGAGCTCCGGGAGGCTGAGGCTTCCAGTGATCCTCGTGAACGGAATACCATCAAGTATGCGAAGATGCTGGAAGGGACTATCCGGGGCACGGGACTCCATGCCTGCGGGTTTATTATCTGCCGGGATCCGATCAGTGACTGGGTGCCGGTCTCGACGGCTGATGACCCGGACTTCCCGGGACTGAAGACGGCGGTAACACAATATGACGGTCATGTCATCGAATCTACCGGACTGATTAAAATGGACTTCCTGGGCTTGAAGACTCTCTCGGAGTTAAAGGAGGCTTGTAAGGTGATCAAACAGACGACTGGTGACATCATCGATCTGGACCATATCCCTATTGATGATCCGCTGACCTATCAACTCTACCAGGAGGGCCGTACGGTGGGGACATTCCAGTTTGAGTCTGCCGGCATGCAGAAGTATTTACGGGAGTTGCATCCTACCGTCTTTGAGGATCTTATCGCCATGAATGCCCTTTACCGGCCGGGACCTATGGATTATATCCCGGAGTTTATCAAACGTAAAAGGGATCCTTCTCTGATCAAGTATGATATTCCTTGTATGGAGAAGTACTTGAAGGATACGTATGGAATAACGGTCTATCAGGAACAGGTCATGCTCTTGTCGCGGCAACTTGCTGGTTTTACCAGAGGGGAGAGTGATGCTTTGCGTAAGGCAATGGGGAAGAAGAAGAAGGCTATTGTCGATGCGATGAGACCGAAGTTCCTGAAACAGGGGGAAGCTAAAGGGCATGATCCGAAAGTCCTGGCTAAAATATGGGCGGACTGGGAGAAGTTCGCTTCTTATGCTTTTAATAAATCGCACGCTACATGTTATAGCTGGGTGGCTTACCAGACGGCTTATCTGAAAGCTCACTATCCTGCTGAATATATGGCGGCCTTGATGACCAGGCGGTTCAGCCAGATCACAGAGATCACAAAGTTGATGGAGGAATGCAAGTCTATGGGCATTGCTACCCTTGGACCTGATGTCAATGAGAGCCGCAGTGAGTTTGCCGTAAACAAGAAAGGTGAAATCAGGTTTGGCATGTCTGCTATTAAGGGCATGGGCTCAGCAGCTTCTAATGAGATCGTAGCGGAGCGGGAAAAGGAGGGTCCGTACCGGGACATCTTCGACTTTGCTCAGCGCGTGGACTCTGCTTCTGTCAATCGCAAGGCTTTTGAAAGTCTGGCTTTAAGTGGGGGGTTTGACAGCTTCGGCCTTCAGCGTGAACAATATTTCGGTACAAATGCTAAGGGGGAGGTCTTCCTGGACCAACTCGTCCGGTATGGCCAGAAATATCAGCAGGATAAGAAAGAACAGCAGAACTCTCTTTTCGGTGGCATGGACGATGTGGATATTGCCAAGCCTGCTGTCCCTGCCGCGGAGGAATGGAGCACAATAGAAAAACTCAATAAGGAACGTGACCTGGTAGGGATCTATCTCTCTGCACATCCGCTGGATGATTATCGGGTGATCATGGAAGATATGTGCAATACTCACTGTTCTGAGGTGGGACGTGATGCGGATAAGAAAGCGCTGGCTGAACGTGGAGAACTGACCCTGGGCGGACTGGTTACCAATGTCGTTTCACGGGTTTCTGCCAAGACGAATAAACCTTTCGGCTTTGTGACGATCGAGGACTATCAGGGATCGGGCGAACTGGCGCTGTTCGGTGATGACTGGGAACACTGGCAAGGGAAACTCCTGAAGGGGAATCCGGTCTATATCATTGCTAAAAGTTTGCCTCGTTTCCGCAATAGTGATTTGTACGAATTGAAGATCCAGAGCGTCGAGCATCTCCAGGATGTCAAGGACCATCAGATCCGCTCCTTCACCATTTCCTTTGACAGTGACGCTATTGATGATACTGTCGCTAATGATATTGCTACTCTGGTGGATGCCAATGAGGGGAGTACGCCGTTGTTCATCAAAATCAGGGATGCGGGGAGCCGGACGGTTGTAACACTGAAATCCAGAAAGAAAACGGTTTCGGTAGGTAAAAACTTGGTTAACTACCTGAGAAGTCACCCGGAAATGAGTTATCATATTAATTAAAAATAATTAAGTGTTGATATTTGTAGGTCATCAAATCATTTCTTAACTTTGCAGTCTCATTCTAATATTTGAAAGGAATTATAATGGAAGTTACGATTACAACAGGTAATTTTAATAGTTACAAGAATGGCGATAAGCCGTTGGTTGTGGATTTATGGGCAACATGGTGCGGCCCGTGTCGTGCACTGGCTCCGACAATCGCTGAGCTTGCGCAGGACTATGACGGAAAAATTGTCGTAGGCAAATGCGACGTGGAAGAAAATGATGACATCGCAATGGAATTCGGCGTCCGTAATATACCGACAATCTTGTTCTTCAAAGATGGAAAACTCGTTGATAAGTTTGTCGGCGCTGCTTCAAAATCCAAACTGGACGAAAAATTCAAGGCTCTCTTGTAAGCGGCAGGGACTTTCTTTCTAAAGAAAATGTCTTTGGAAATCCGTTCGGGTAATACTTGTCAGAAGTTGTACAAAACATTTGTCGTGCACCACTTCTGACAAGTATCTTATGAATAGGCAGGAGGTTCCGTGAAGGGAATCCTTTTCTGCGTTTTTAGAATTCTACAACCCGGCTGCCGTCATCTTCTACACTTATGGTGACCTTAAGGGTGTCCTCGGGTAGGAGGTCGGTGATCAGTTCTGGCCATTCCAGAAAACAGAGGTGACTGCTGTCAAAATAGTCTTCATAGCCGAGGTCATATACTTCCTCAATCTTCTTGATGCGATAGAAATCGAAATGATAGATCGGCTCTCCCGTCTTTGTCGTATATTCATTGACAATAGCAAAGGTAGGGGAAGTGATCACATCTTCTACACCAAGTTCTTCACAGATGGCTTTGATAAAGGTGGTCTTCCCTGCCCCCATCTTGCCGTAGAAGGCAATGATGTTGCCTTTACCCATGTTCTTGATAAACTGTTTTGCAGCTTCATGGATGTTGTCAAGTGAATTGATCTTAATCTTCATAATTATCTTTTTTTTAAATCTGAATCTGTTGCTTCTTATTGAAATGCAAAATTAATTTATTTATTGATAATACCATGATATATTTCATGATTTCTTAACTTAACATTTCTTCCTGCCATCTTAACCCCCTTCAGAAGGGTGTAGATTAAGATGCCGGTGAAAATGATGGAAGCACCGGAGGGTACATTGAACCAATAACTGATGCCCAGTCCTGCCAGGCAATCTGCCCAGCCAATGAGAATGCTCAGCAGAATCATCTTTTTCCAACAGTAGGTGAACAGATTGGCAGACATCTGTGGTATCGTCAACAGACTGATGGCCAGCACGACACCTACTAGCCGAAGGGTGGAGACGATGGTCATCGCGATGAATGCCATCATCATATATTCTATGAAGGTGACGGGCAGGTGCTGGGATCGGGCAAAGGTGCTGTCAAAGGCAATACTTTGGATAGGTCTCATGAAGAAAATGAACAGCAGGGTTACGGAAAGGGTCACGGCTCCCAGCAGCCATAGGTCCTCTTTGCTGATCGTCAGGATGCTCCCAAAAAGGTAGGAGGGCAGATTGGGCATGAAGCCGGGAGTGAGAAAACAGCAGATGATGCCGACGCTCATGCCAAAGGTCCAGAAAAGGGCGATGGCAGAGTCTTCTCTCACATCTCCCCGGTGTGACATCCATTGGACCCCGAAGGCGCTGAGCACAGCGAACACCATGGCGGAAAGGATGGGATTGATCCCTAAAAAAACACCTAATCCGATGCCGCCGAAGGAGGCGTGGGTGATCCCGCCGCTGATAAAGACCAGGCGCCGGGTGACAATGTAGGTTCCGATAAATCCGCAGACGATGCTGGCCAGTAGTGAACCTATGATAGCGTTCTGGAAAAATGAATATTGAAGAATCTCCATGATGATTTTTTCTTGTTAACAATATGACAACCGTCCGTAAAACACTCTGACGGAACAGGTGGCAGATCTGTTGGAGTAATCCTCTGGTCGTGTTGAGGTGATGGGAACTGTGGGTGGATGCCCCGTGTGTTTAGTTGGCTCCTCCTGTGTCGTTGATAAGATCTATTAATTCATCCTTGATTTGGTCAGGAACCTGAATACCACGGAGGGTGAGACTGCGATTCCAGTCCTTCACTTCTCCCGGTTTCATGGTGTTCATGACTTCGGAAAATTCTTCTGCTTCTGCATCTGTATAGCGGTCCGAGGACCGTCCTTTAAACCGATCCAACTCTTCATCATTGAAATACTCTATCTCCTTTGTCGCAGCTTTCATCATACATTCTTGCTCGCATAGTGGATCCAAACCTCCACAAGTGACACAGGAGGATGCGGGTAGTTCTCTCACTTCCTGCTTCTTCCCTCTCTTCCGGGAAAATAATTCAAAGAGGGCTGCGATAATTCCCAGTCCTGCAAGGGCAAATAAAAAATAGATCATACGTCTGAACTCTTAATGGTGTATCCGGCTGCCTGGAGATCCTTCCAGTAGTTCGGATAAGACTTGCTTACTACTTCCGGGTGATTGATCTTTAACCCTGGGAAGAGGGAGGCTAACGGGGCGAAGGACAGGGCCATCCGGTGGTCTTCATAGGTGTCTATAGGGGCAAAACTGGGGGTACAGTGTTCTCCGGTCCAGTAGAGTGTCCCTTCATCTTCATCCTTGACGACGAATCCGAGTTTTCTCAATTCTGTCTCCAGTGCCGCTATCCTGTCTGTCTCTTTGATCCTGAGGTTGGCCAGTCCTGTAAATCGGAATGGAATGTTCATCCCACAGCAGCAGGTTACCAGGGTCTGCGCCAGATCGGGGGATCCCTTGAAATCATACTCTAACCGTGGAAGGAGACAGGGATAACGCTTTAGCGTGACCGTGGTCATCTTTCCCGGGAGCCTGGAAGCGAAGGTGGTCTTGATGCCGAGCAGGTTAAAGATATACTTGACAACAGAGTCTCCTTGCTTCGAACCGTCCATAAGTCCTTCCAGTTGGACTTTTGATTGGGAGTTCTTGCTTAAGGTGACGGCTTCATACCAGTAAGAGGCGGAACTCCAGTCATTCTCAATGGAATATGGCTGGCCGTGATAGGGCACCCCGTCAACTGTAATGGTATTGATGTCGGTCCAGTCGGCCTTGGCGCCATACTGGCGCATGGTCCATAGAGTCAGGTCTATGTAAGGACGGGAGATAATCGTTCCCCTTAACTTCAGGATGAGCCCGTTCTTTAGTATGGGACCGACCAGCAGCAGGGCAGAGATAAACTGTGAACTGAAGTTGCCGGGAACCTCCAGGGTGCCTCCTTCGAGCTGGTGCCCTCTGATAGAAAGAGGTGGAAAACCTTCCTGCCCGATATAAGTGATGTCTGCACCTAGATAGCGGAGTGCATCAACCAGTGCACCTATGGGACGGTGCTTCATGCGGTCGGTACCGGTAAGTTGGTGCTCACCCGGCGTGACAGACAGATAAGCGGTGAGGAATCTCATGGCTGTTCCTGCTGCATGGATGTTGATTGTTGGTGGCATATCCCGTAAGGCGTTTACTAGGACTTGTGTGTCGTCACAATCGCTGAGATTTTCAGGCAGGATCTTGCTGCCCGATAAGGCATAGATAATCAATGACCGGTTACTGATGCTTTTTGATGCAGGGAGTTTGATGTGTGCATTGATATGAGCCGGTGCGGTGATGGTATATGTTAAAATTGAATTCATTTTCTAATTAAGATGGGGTGGTTTTGGGGGGCTGATGACCGTCTATTTCCTGATCATGACCGGTAGGTCAAGAGGCTGGTTCTCTGCCGCACGCGTCTGGGCGGCTCTTGATGAAACGGTCTTCTTTGGGCCTGGAATTAAGGGACTGTAGTAAAGGACATGGCGCATCCTGTCCCTTTGGTCTTCTGAGAAAAAATCACTTGTGCAGACGGCATAGTCCATGAAATTGCTTGCATGAAAGGTCTGTCCGGAACAGTTGTTCCGAACATCCGCCTCTTCTATGTAGCATTCCTGATGAGTTTGAAAATAGTAGCTCAGCCAGTTATCATATTCTTTCTTGTCGTAACTCGGGGTATCTTCACAGTAATCGGTATCTCCACAGGAATCAAGGATGTTCCCGTCAGCATCTTCCGTAAACACATGGTGAAGACCAAGATAATGCCCAAGTTCGTGGGCAAGGGTGGCACTGATGTCAACCATGCTGGAATTGATGCCGTTGACCGTTGTGTATCGTTCGGAATCGTATTTGGAATCTGCGAAAATGGCATTGATGGATGAGCAGTAAACAAAATTCAGATTGCTCTTGTCCCGTGGGACTGTTTGGGGTGCAATCAGGCCATCTAACTTGTAGGAGTCGTCCGTCGTATAGGGCAGATCGGAAATTCCTAAGATGGTAGAGCCGTCAGTAGTGGTATTCTTATACGGGAAAACCATGATGTTAATATAATGGTTCGGATCCCAGAGATGTTCCATGTAGGTGCCGTTGTTCTTGCTGTTCATGAATTCTTCTACGTCAATGCTGTCTCCTGTCCAGTTGATGTAGTCTATCCCGGGATTTTTTAACCTGACATAAACGGTATTCCCGCTTTTATCCGTCTCGGCGACATCTGTAGCCAAAACAAAGTTTACGCCGATGTCCTTGCTGCTGCTGTTGTAAGATCCCTTCCACAGGGCGTTGACATTGTTCAGGATGAAATTGATGCGCTTTGGGGTGAGAATGCTTTTGGTGTTGCTTCCTTCCATACAGAATATATGGAAGATGACCGGTAATTGATAGCGATAGGTATCCGTGATAGAATTTACGTCTCCTGAATGGTCCTGGTCATAGCTCTTATCTGTTTTGTCAGTGAGATTTTCTTGATCGATATTGACAGGATAGACTATGATATTATCGGAACTGCATGCAGTTACGATAAGGGATACTGCTAAGGCCAAGAAGACCTGTGATAGAGAGGTGGAGTGTTTCATCTTTGTTGGTTTACTCATCCTATTATATGGAAAATATGTTAGAAGGTTGCTTGTACCTTTTTATTTCTGTTCTTGCTTTTAAGGATAACGGGCTCGTTGACAATGATCTTCGTTATGGCAAAGTTAAATATAAAATTTGAAAAATGGTTGTCCTATTCAGAATATTTGTTTCTTGTCTTACAAATAGACACCTTTTTGTACTTTTTCGTACAGTTTGATCGTTCCTGCTTCAGGGTGTTGCTGTAGGTGAAAAAGTCAAATTAATGCTAATAAATTTTTACATTTCATGAAAATGTGCTAATTTAGCGGCTAAATGAAAGGCTGGTGAATATGAAAAAATGGTTGTTGTGTTTAGGAGTGTTTGCCTCCTTGCTGGCGGCGTGCTCTGCTTCGCATCTTGCGTCAAAGGAAAAACTCGAAACCAGTGAAACTGTTGCCCGGCGGGTTGAAAATCAGGTGGATAGTCTTGACTTTGATGCTGAGGTTACCTATATGTACCCCACCCGTACTCCGGGGAAAGCACTGGACTATGGGTGGAATGTCCGGGTAAAGGGTGATTCTATCTATTCGTATCTCCCCTATTTCGGGAGGGCTTATCAACTTCCGTATGGGGGTGGAAAAGGCTTGAATTTCTCTTGCCCGATCCAGTCCTCTCAGATCCAGCGCAATAAAAAAAAGGGAAAGATAAGGGTGATCCTCTCTGTAAGAAATGAGGAGGATCAATATCGTTATACTTTTGATATTTATAAAAATGGAAACTTTGACCTGAATATCCGTTCTAATGAACGGGATCAGATCGATTTTACCGGTAAATTAAATCTTGATCGTAAATAAAATCATTATGAAAAGGCAATTCATCTTAGGGATGATCAGCATCCTTGTTCTTCCCGTCTGTGCCCAGGTCAGCTCTCAGGCTTACAGTACATTTTATCAACAGGAACATGTCCTCTATCATTCTGGAGAGGAAATGAATGTCATCGATGTGAATCTGGAATGGCCTGAATACCTTAACTTCTCTGATGAGCCGGTTTTGCAGCATTATCTCTCCCGGCAACTCTTCGGACTGGATGCGGACCATTTCATAGAGGGCTATCATCATTTCTTGAAATTGTACGGTGAACCGGTCGAAGGACTCCTGGAGACGGTCCCTGATGACAGCCGATTCTGCTATATCACTTGTAAATTACATATCATCGGTTATGATCCCGGACGTTTCATCTCTTTCGTGATGTCCAGGAAAGTAGAGCCTGCCCATCTTTCTTCTCAGGAAAAGAAGGATACTACAGAACTTTTTACCTATGATTTGATACATCATCGTATCTTAAGGACGAGTGACCTGATACGGATGTCTCGTCTGACGGCGGGCTCAGAACAGGCACGTCTCTTCCAATATTTGCTTTTCTCACGTCTGAATGAACGTATTCCGGATGATTTCTCAACGAATATACTGGTCTTTGAGTCCTGCCTGAAGAAGTCGGGGATGCTTTTTGACCTTTGTTTTAAAGATCTTGACGGTGATACGCTGAAACGTACTTCTGAAATTGCTTATCCGCAATTAATTCCCTTTGAGTCGAAAGTCTTGCGGTCGATCCTGACGTCTTCTCCTTCTTCTCATTTGCCGTCTGGCCTCCGGGAAGAATCGTATCTCGGATCGGGTGAGGTTGACGACCAGGTGGACTCCGTCCCCCGTTATATCCATGGGCAGGGGAGCATTACACAGGATCTGGCCAGGATGATCACTCTCACTCCAGAGATCATCCGTAATCTGAACAGTCATAAGGTGATGGTGCGTTTCGTTGTGGAACGGGACGGTTCTTTGTCCAATATCCGTATACTGGCTTCTGGAGAACCTTCCCTGGACCGGGAAATCGTGGATGCTTTACGGCAGCTGCCCCGGTGGCAGCCTGGTAAGAAGGGTGGCAAACGGGTGCGGTCTTCCGTGATTATCCCGGTTGCTGTCCGGGAATATCAATGACCTTTCTTTACTGGAGGCAGACGGGATGGTGATTTCCCGGTGCGGTCTGGTAAACGACAGGGTTCGGTCTTGCTGTTAAATTGAAAGCGGACGAGTGGTTGACCTTTCCTTTTTGATGACCGGATAGTTACTTTAAGGGGGGGTAATTGACAAAAAGAAACTTGAGAGTGAAATGAGAGCTTGTATTTATACCTTAAGTTAGCAAACTGAAAGTTTTATCCCCTCTTTTCTTATGTTTTAAATTGAAAGCGAATGTTTCAATAACAAGAATTTTTTAAGTATAAATATTAGATAAATTAATGTTAAAAATAAATGAATTCTCAGTTTTATGCACTATATTTGTAAGTGAAAAGAAGAAATAATAGAATTGAAAATTACATTGTAGGTTATCATAATTTTTTAGTTAAGAATTAAATCTCTCTTATATATCAAATTTTGTTGAGCATTATATTTTATTAGAAGGGCGTCTCCGTGAGGAAGCGCCCTTCTGCATTTTTGCTCTGATAAGTAGAATCAGTTGGATTCAGAGATCCAAGGTTACTTCTACCGGACAGTGATCACTACCTTCTATTTCCGTATGGATCCTCGCATCCTGAAGTTTGTCTTTCAGTCGTTCGGAAATAAGGAAATAGTCAATGCGCCATCCCGCATTCTTCTCCCTTGCATGGAAACGGTAGGACCACCATGAGTAAGTGACCTGTTCCGGATACTTGTAACGGAAGGTATCGATAAAACCATTTGAAAGAAGAACGGTCATCTTCTCCCGTTCTTCGTCAGTGAATCCTGCATTCTTATGATTCGTTTTCGGATTCTTGATGTCGATTTCTTCATGTGCAACATTCATGTCCCCGCAGATGATGACCGGCTTTTTAGCATCCAGTTCTTTAAGGTATTGGAGAAAATCATTTTCCCATTCCATACGATAGTCCAGGCGTCGTAGCTCTTGTTGCGAATTGGGGGTGTAGACGGTTACCAGGTAGAACTGGTCATATTCGAGGGTGATGACCCGCCCTTCATGATCGTGCTCTTCAACATGTATCCCGTAGCTTACTTGAAGAGGAATGTGTCTGGTGAAAATCGCTGTGCCGGAGTAGCCCTTCTTTTCCGCATAGTTCCAGTAGGACTTATAACCGTCGAACGTTATATCCAACTGTCCTGCCTGCATTTTAGTTTCCTGCAGGCAGAAGAAGTCAGCATCCAGTTTCTTAAAACTGTCTTCAAATCCTTTTTTTACACAGGCCCTCAGGCCATTCACATTCCATGAGATAAATTTCATTGTGCACATAACCTATTGCGGGACGTATCAGTTGCTCCCTGTACTGCTCTTGTAAATGATTTCAAAATGGGCGCTGCTGCTCTGGTCTCCGTTTCCGAGGGAGTATGAATTAGAACCTATTTTTATGGTTTTGATATCTATGATCTCTTCATACGATCCATTATAATAGACAATAGGGCTGTAGGAGCTGAAGAAATAAATAATATTCCCGCTTGTGTCCGTACTGGTCTGTGACATGGTGTCGAAATCAATTTCTATTGGGGTATTGTTATAGGTCGTGCTGACCGATGTGGCGGTCACATAATTGGGAAAACGGTAGTAGTTGGCGTTATAGACGCTCTGTGATTCGGTGTAAGGTGCACGATATTGGATGATCATAGGGACAGGTGGCGTTTTGGAGAGGATGGCCTTGTCTTCTGGATTGTTAATGTACGTGGCCAGTTCATTGACCGGGAATTGAATGTTTACGGTCGTGTCATTGTCTGTTGCGTTGACATTCCAACTGAGGGGCCCCAGACTGTCAGCCGGGGTATAACTATCACTGTAAACGCGGTAGAGATGTCCTGAATAATTATTGGCAATCTGGCTGTAATATAGTGCCCTCATGCTTTTATTCAAAGTGACGTTACTATTGTCGTCACTGCTGTTTCCCAGGCAGGATGATAAAGACATTGCAGTCATGAGACCGCACAGTAGGAATAAAGTAGTTTTTAACTTTTTCATTTCGTATGTTTTTAATTGTGATTATTCATGAGTTTACAGGCGGATTCTCCCTCCAGGAAGAAAGTGTCATTTTATCGGTAACCAGCCTTTTCAGTCGAGGACGCATTTAGTATGAGGTCTCTTCATTTTAGGAAAATGAGTTTCTGTTGATGATCTTGCAATATTTAACTTATTAAATCTTGTTTTTAACACGACGAAACTTGATTTTATATTTTCTTAGCATCTCCTTGTAACAAGTCCATGAATTCCTGGCGTGTCTTAGCCTGGTTGAAAGCTCCACTGATGGCGCTGGTGATCGTGATGGAATTCTGTTTCTCTACTCCTCTCATCTGCATACACATGTGCTTGGCTTCGATGACCACCATTGTCCCCATCGGCTTCAGGGTGTTCTGTATGCAGTCCTTGATTTGCTCCGTGAGGCGTTCCTGTACCTGCAGGCGATGGCTGTAAATATCTACGACCCGTGCAATCTTGCTCAGCCCTGTGATATAACCGTTGGGGATATAAGCGACATGTACCTTGCCGTAAAAGGGGAGGATATGGTGCTCGCACAGAGAAAAGAAATCAATATCTTTGACGATTACCATCTGGTTGTATTTTTCTTCAAACAACGCATCGGTCAGGACCTTATGCGGGTCCTGAAAATATCCCCGTGTGAGCGTCTGCATAGCTTTGGCTACGCGCATGGGTGTTTTCTGCAGTCCCTCTCTTTGGGGATCCTCGCCCAGGAGTTGTAATATACTTTTATAATGGTCGGCTAACTCTTGAAGCCCTGGCCTGAAATCTGTTTCTGGATTCATGTTTTCTCTCTTCTATCTTTAGATGTTGGTGAGTAAGAAGGTTCATCCCTGATGCCGGTGAACCTTTATTTCTGAACGGTGATCAGTCCTTTTACCAGGCATGCTGACCGGTACCCCATGGCCCTGATCTGGCGCAGCATCTTCGTCGCCTCATTCAGACTCTTGAAATTGCCTACCCGGCAAATCCATCTGGGTGAATAGAAATGTACGTATACAGGTTGGTCCGGATACCTTATCTTGATGGCATTACCGGCTTTTTGAGCTGCAATGCGGTCTTTCCTGGAGTTGCCTCCGGCAAAGGCCTGAACCCGGTATCCCGTGACTTTGTAACTGTGGCGCATGACCTTCTTGCGCATGTCGATGACAGGAATATCAAAATTCTCATCAGGGTTGATGGTCGTATCCTCTTTATGAGGTTCACGACGAACTTCCTTCTTGACGGTCGTCTTATTTTCTTGTCTCTTTTCGGTGGGTGCTATGTTCCGGTTTTCTCCCTGCTCTTTGTTCTCGTTCCTGAGGGTGGAATAGGCCTCTCCATTTGCTGCCGGATGGTCTTGTCCCTTCGCATGTAGGGATGAGTTGGAATGATGTGCTTCCTGCTTCTTGCCGTTGCCGTAAATCTGATGGGATGGCGTGACCGTACGCTTTTCTTTACCGTTAACCAATTCGTCTATCTCTTTGCTCTGGTTAACAGTCACGACTCCTTTGCCCTGGACGTTCTTTTGTAGATGGTCAATGATCGTCTGGGCGTTTGCTGAGACGATGGGACAAAGAATCATGAAAATGAATGTGACGAATTGTTTCATTGTTGTTAAAATGTGATTTTTAGATTCATTGAAGTCGTGCCTGTGCAGGCACGACTCTCAAATTGAAAAGTGGTGATTATTTTTTCCAGGCATCAATAATGCCCTTGAAACTGTCAGCTTTTAAGGATGCTCCGCCGATGAGGCCGCCGTCAATATCTGGCTTGGAGAAAAGTTCGGAAGCATTGGACGGTTTGCAACTTCCACCATAGAGAATAGAAGTATCTTCTGCTGCCTGTTTACCATATTTCTCTGCGACGGTAGAGCGGATGTAAGCCAGCATCTCTTCTGCCTGGTCAGCTGTTGCGGTCTTTCCGGTACCTATAGCCCAGATCGGCTCGTAGGCGAGGATGATATTCTTCCATTCCTTTTCTGTCAGGTTGAAGACAGAACCTTGCAACTCAGCCTTTACTACTGCATTCTGCTTGTCAGCCTCACGGTCTGCAAGGGTCTCACCACAGCAGAAGATCACCTTCAGGCCATTTTTCAAAGCGAGCTGGACTTTCGTCTTCAGTGTCTCCGGGGTCTCCTTATAGTATTGACGACGTTCAGAGTGACCCAGGATCACATATTGTGCGCCCGTACTCTTGACCATTTCTGCACTCACCTCACCGGTGTAAGCGCCCTTCTCCTGGTCTGCGCAGTTTTCTGCACCGAGGCCTACGATGTTCTGGTCAAGGAATTGTGCAATGCTTGCCAGATGAATGAAAGGTGTACAGATGATCACCCCACAATTGGGCTTATCTGCTTTCAGTTCATCGTTAATAGCTTTAGCTAATGCAATGCCATCTTGCAGGTTCATGTTCATTTTCCAGTTACCTGCTACAATTTTCTTTCTCATTTTTCTTTTTTGTTTAAAAAGTTGGTTTATCTTATCTGTGTCTTGTTTCTCTTTGTTCCTTACCCATCTGCTCCATGCCCACAGGCGGTCGGCCAGTACGAGGAGGAGGAGAGGGATCAAAAACCAGAGGATGATCTTCGTGATTTTCTTTGCCATTGAGTCGGCGGGCATTCGCCCGATCCTCGATTGCTCCAGAGGCTGTCTTAGTTCTTCCTCTTTCGGGAGTTCGTTATGACTCCATTTGCGGATAACCCTCCCGTCTTTAAGGAGGATCAGCCCCGGGTTGCTTCGGATGATCGTCTTCAGCGTAGTGCCGTCGGTCGTACAGAACGGATATTCTGCCCCTGTCAGGTCAATCCATCGTTTGATCCCTCTGTCATTGCTTGCCGTGAGGCAATAGAAGGGATAGTCGTGTGATTGTGCGTATTCATACAGGATGTTGATCGGCCCGAAGTCTTCGTCATCGGCCTGCTCCAGATACGGGGCAATCAGGAGGAAGGTATAGCCCTTATCATTGAGTACCTGCCGGGTAATATCTTTTCCTGCTGGTCTTGTCTCTATACTGAAATCATGAATGGGAGGGACATAGCCTGCGGAGGTCTGTATCGTCTTGCTGTCTACGAACGTCCAGGTGGAATCGGGATAATTATTGATATTGAATTCCTTTTGATGCCCGTTTTTCTCCAGAATGAAGGTTGTCTTGAACTGTGGCTGGGGGGCTCCTTTAGGAATAGACATCCCCTCTTTGATGTTTGCTCCGATATGGTAAGGGCGGAAGTCAAATAGGGGCAGGAACCACAGGCTCAGCACACTGGAAGCAAGGATAAAGAGGATGGTCCAGTTGATGGCGATCCATTGATTGGCTTTCGAGATGAACCGGACCATACGCAGCGGCCATTTGAAGAGAACGATGGCGCAGGCTAGGAGCACGATGTTCTTCCCGAAGGTTTGCGCATTGGTCAGGTGGATGGCATCACCGAAGCATCCGCAGTCCTGGATGGGGTCCTTGATCACCAGCCAGAGCGTTATGATGGTCATCAGGGACATGAAGACCAGGATGATCCTGGAGCAGAGCCTTCTGCGGATCGCCAGCAGGATAAAGAAGCCCAGGCAGAACTCCACCGTAGAGAGCAGTACGGAAGCGGTCAGCGTGGACCAGTCCGGAAAGACACCTTGCAATCCCAGTGCGGTAAGGTAATCTTGTATCTTGTACTGTGTGCCCAGGGGGTCAATGGCCTTGACATATCCGGAAAAGATAAAGATGATGCCCAGTATCAGCCGGCACAGGTTTGTTACTATGGTCTTTGCTCTTTCCGCCATTCTTCCTCTTTTCACACTTGGAGTGCCTTGCCGTTTTTCAATCTTATTGCTCCGAATACGGCATAGTTGATGATGTCCATATAGTTGGAGGCGATACCTTCCGATACTTTTGCCGTCCCGTCGTGGTTCTCTATTTCCTTGATGCGCTCGATCTTGGTAAGGATAAGATCGGTATAACTGCTCACCCGCATTGAGCGCCAGGCTTCTCCGTAGTCGTGGTTCTTCCGCTGCATCAGTGTCATGCATTCGTGGGCACATTTGTCATATAGGCTCAGTGCCTCTTCTGCATGGATGTCCACGGTGTCGACAAATCCTTTCCCTAACTGGATAATCCCGATGATTCCGTAGTTGATCAGGGCAATGAATTCCGGCCGGATGCCTTCTCCCACCCAACTCTTCCTGGTGATTTCCAGGGAGCGGATGCGCTTGGCTTTTATGAATAACTGGTCAGTGAGTGAAGAGGGCCTGAGGATCCTCCATGATGCTCCGTAATCTTTTAACTTATCTGCGAAAATGCCCCGGGCCTCTTTCATTACTTCCTCAAACTCTTGCTGAGTGTTTGTTGTATCTGGTGATTCTTGTCTCATAATGATTGTCAATGGATTTAAACCATATCTCATCTGCAAATGTACTGAATTCCAATGAAATGACCAAAAAATGAGCCTAAGGATTTCTTTCAGTTGGTCACCTGACATTCCGGGAACGGAGAAATGCGGGCCTGTCGGTTTTTACGGTGTGTCCTGAAAAGGTGCAGGACTGATCTTGTGTATGATCATTGGATTTGAAATATCCAAAAGTTTTTTGTATCTTTGCGCTCGCAAATTCCGTTATGTTAAGTGTACTTAAATAGATTATGATCATGCGAAATCTCACTGGAGCCGATTTTGTACGTTTGTTGGATAAAGATATTTTTCATGAAATAGCCGGGGCGGCTGATGCTCTTCATCTGGAATGTTATGTCGTTGGAGGGTATGTCAGGGACCTCTTTCTGGAAAGGCCTTCGAATGATATTGATGTTGTGGTAGTGGGAAGTGGCATAGAGGTGGCTCGTGCGTTGAAGGAGCGTCTGGGGAAATCTGCTAGACTGTCTGTGTTTCGGAATTTCGGTACTGCACAGGTTAAATACCATGGACTGGAGGTAGAGTTTGTCGGAGCCCGGAAGGAAAGTTATCGCCATGACTCCCGTAAGCCTCATGTGGAGGATGGGACACTTCAGGATGATCTGAACCGGCGGGACTTTACGATCAATGCCCTGGCGGTCTGCCTGAACCAGAAACGCTTTGGGACCCTGATTGATTCTTTTGATGGAGTCATGGATATGGAGAAGGGAATCCTGGCTACTCCTCTTGACCCGGATACCACCTTTTCTGACGATCCTCTCCGTATGATGCGTTGCGTCCGTTTTGCCACACAGTTGAACTTTCAGATCGAGGAGGAAACCTATACGGCCCTTTCTCGTAATGCTGACCGCCTGAAAATCATCAGCGGAGAGCGTATTGCTGACGAATTGAATAAGATCATGCTTGCTCCTCATCCCAGCATCGGCTTTTATTATATGCATGATACCGGATTGCTGCAACTGATCCTGCCGGAACTTTGTGCTCTTGATGTCGTGGAAACACGCAATGGAAAATCCCATAAGAATAATTATCTTCACACGCTCGAAGTCCTGGAAAACTTATGCAGGGCTCAGAATAAGGCGGCAGAGGCTTCCTCTGTTTTACCGGCGGGGGAGAAAGCTGCTGGAAATCCTGAGGATGGCCCGGCCCAGGCTGATGGCTCCTTGACGGCTAAGGACAGGCATCTTTATCTCCGATGGGCTGCGCTCTTGCATGATATAGGTAAGGCTAAGTGCAAGCGTTGGGATCCGGTTCAGGGATGGAGCTTTCATAACCATAATCTTGTAGGTTCAAAAATGGTCCCTCAGATCTTCCGGAGATTAAAGTTGCCTATGGATGCGAAGATGAAGTTTGTGCAGAAATTAGTTTATCTCCACATGCGTCCTATTGCGATTGCTGATGATCAGGTCACCGATAGTGCTGTCCGCCGTCTGATCAATGATGCGGGTGGCGATGTGGGGGATCTGATGATGCTCTGTGAGGCGGACATTACCAGCAAGAATCATCTGCGTAAACAGCATTTCCTGGATAATTTCCATATCGTCCGCGAGAAACTGAAGGATCTGGAAGAGCGTGACTATAAGCGTCTTCTCCAGCCTTGTATAGACGGAAATGAAATTATGGAGATGTTCCACCTTCGTCCAAGCCGCGAAGTGGGGACCTTGAAACAGACGCTCAAGGATGCCGTGCTGGATAACAAGGTCCCTAATGAGCGTGGCCCGTTGATGCAACTGCTGAAGAGAAAAGCCCATGAGATGGGCTTGGATGATTAGCCGGAATGGACGAATGGATGGATGGAGAGAAAATGATACCTCTGATTATTTTCTCTTTTGGGCGAGATTACTTTATGACTCTTCAGGTGATTTTTATCAGGTATTCTTGTCTTTCTGAACAGGTGTTACTGTATTTCTTTTAAGTACGTAACTGTCTTTTGTTCTTTTTATTATATATATAAGGTATTTCTTTGTGATCCTATGTCTCTTCTGCTTCCTTTCTTTCTGGCTTTTGTCGTATCCTGTTAAAGTTAGCAAGATTGGAAAAGTAGGGTAGATTTGTTTAGGCTACCTTTGCAGTCGTGATATAACAAAAAAGCTATGCAACAAAGACAATCAACCAGGGATGATTATTCGAGAAAAATAAATATTGTTATCGAATATATAAACAATAATTTGACCAATGATATTGACTTGGATGTGCTAGCCTCTGTCTCTAATTTCTCTCCTTATCATTTTCATCGTATCTTTAAGGCTTTTACAGGCGAACCGATCGGGGTTTTCATCACACGGATGCGAGTTGAGACTGCAGCTCGACTACTGCGTTACAGTGATATGCCTGTCTGTGAAATTGCTTATAAGGTAGGATATGATATGCCTTCTTCTTTGTCTAAGGTTTTCAAGCAGTTTTATAATATCACACCAACAGAGTATAGAAATAATAAAAAGTACACAATTATGAAACGTACATGATTGTCTTTCGCCAAAGGGAATGAAAAGGGATTTTTTGTATCTTTGCCACAGTATAAATCCTTTAATCCTTTAGATATGGCGAATCAGAAGCAAGAAGTCTCCTTTTCAGA